>DAIRDV010000106.1:0-4364 GCA_036795955.1 Nitrososphaeraceae archaeon
ACTCTTTATCATGGCAGTTTTAAATTGTTCTCTATCCTCAGTTATCTTTATGCTATTCACTGGAGTTCCCAAAACGCGTATCTTGTACTTCTCAAGTATCCCGTCATCATGCAAAGATACTCCACAATTTAATGCGGTTTGACCTCCAAAACCAAGCATTATGGAGTCTGGAAGTTCCTTTTCTATTATTTGTTGTATATAATAACCATTTACCGGTAACAGATATACCTTATTTGCGAATCTAGTGTCTGTTTGAATAGTGGCAATATTGGGATTTACCAGTACTGTCTTAATTCCTTCTTCAGATAGGGCCTTGAGGCATTGTGAACCGGAATAGTCAAATTGACGGTCAGAACTTCTGACATTCGCCCGCTTCTCCGATTTTTATTGCTCCACTACCCAATACTATTGCTTTCTTTATAGTTTCATTCTTTGGAAAATTATCCCACCTCCATTTTCTTTGCCGATTTAATTCGAGTTTGGTTAGAATCCTTCTGTTCAATTAGGTCTTTAAAGCTATTGAATATGTGCATGCAATCATAAGGGCCCGGAGATGCTTCAGGATGAAATTGCACTGCGATTATGGGTTTTGATTTATGTTTGATACCTTCTATAGTATTATCATCAGAATTAATATACCACGCTTTAAATCCTGTTTTGTCCAAAGTATTTGATTTTACTCCATAACCGTGGTTCTGGCTCGTAATAAATGTCTGATTGGTGCTGATATCCGTGCATCCTTTATTCTGACCTCTATGTCCAAATTTCAGCTTATACGTATCACCTCCTGCCGCAAGTGCGATTATCTGATTTCCCAAACATATGCCTAACATAGGCAATGATGAATCAAACAACTTAAGAGCAGTATCTATTGTAATATTGCACACTTTCGGATCTCCTGGACCGTTACTTATTATGATACCTTTAGGATTATGAGCAATTATGTCGCTAAATGATATATCCCAAGGAACGCGAATAACCCGATAGCCCATTCGTAAAATATTACGAATAATGCTATATTTAGTACCAGTATCGATTAATACTATTGGTTCTAATGAACTATCTCCATATTCGACAGTCTTGTCAACAGAAACTTGGGACATAAAATTAAAACCTTCATATCTGGTCTTTTTTACAGTATCTAACAGAGCTTTTGTATTTATTTGTTTTTCTGAAACCGAAAGAGCACCATTCATGACTCCTTTTATTCTAATTTTCTTTGTAAGATCTCGAGTATCAATTCCGCTAATACCGGGAATTTTTTCATCATAAAGCCATTGATCTAATGTTTTCTCGCATTCTCTGTGATTGGCTACGTTAGACAATTCGTGAACTATCAGTCCTGAAACTTGAATGTTGTCTGACTCGAAATATTTTGGCAGTCCATATCCGTCCTTGATGGATTTACTTGGTACACCGTAGTTCCCAATAAGCGGAAAGGTCAAACACAGTATTTGTCCTCTGTATGATGGGTCGGTTAATGTCTCAGTATATCCTACCATTCCAGTATTAAAAACGAATTCTCCGCCAACTGTTTTTGGATAGCCAAATCCAGTACCTCGATACGTTGAACCATCTTCTAAAATTATCATCGCGTTAAGACTTGTGTGATTACTATGAATTGTAGGAATTTTGACCCTCATAACGTTGTAAAATATCGAGATTTAAATTTTCCTAAGTTGAATCCATTTGAAGAATTTTCACTTTAAGATGATATTTTAGATGATAATCGATATTAAGAAACAGGTTGACTAAATGAAAAAATTAGTTATTATTTAAAACGTCTACTTTAACCAATCAATTGGAATGTCCTGAAATAGGCCATTAGGCAAAATCCTTCTAATCGAAATAGGTAAAACTTTCGAGTTCAGTTCTGCCACAGCAATGGAGATTGTATCATTAAATTTGGTTGATGAATCCACTAAAGTTGGCGCGCCAAGAGAAAGCTGCAATGATCTCGCTCCTATTATTCTTGCACGTTCGAATCGCGTCAATGTCGGAGGCCCTATCAATACTTGGCTGTCTTGTGGAGGAATTTCTCTAGAATCAAAATCCATCTCAGCATATACTACTACTTCATCTTTCGGCCTGCCACTTTTTGACTCCTCGATTACCTCTGGCTTTTCAACCTTGGTTTTCTTACTTTTCTTCTCCTTTTCTGGAAGATTCTTGCCCCTAGTTACCGCCTCTCCTTTCACTTTAAGCTGTTTTTTTACTTTGAGGGGTTTTTTTTCCTTATTTTTTTCAGATGTAGAACGTCTTAAAACCAAGAATAAATGCAAAAAAAGTGAATATATAATTAAATGTTGCTAATAAATGAACAAATTAATAGCTATACAGAACTCATTTGCGATAGTAGGCCATGACTTGGAGTAATTCAAATACTGTCTCAAGAATTAATATCGATTTCGTAGTCGGTGGCAAGGGTAAACTGGTATTAGAATTTGTTCGCCATTTATCACCCAGCACTTTTTCAAATATTATCAAAATAATGCCGATTTCTGGAAGACTGCACTTTTTGGATCGTAAATTAGCTTACGTGGAAACAGGCTTGACAGTTGGGGCCGAAAAACAAAAAACAGTATTCAAAAGGGGAGACCTGGGATTCATGGTTTCTAATGGCTCAATTTGTATTGTATTACAAGACATCAGGGGTATTAACATGAATCACATTGGACATTGTGTGGACGATCCCAAATTGTTAGAATCAAGTGATTCAAGTGAAATCATATTTATTAACCGGATTCCATGAAGCATTATGAGTCAAGGGGTGCCTATCACCAATATTTCCATCATTGAAATGTCATGTGTTTGAACCCAGCAGAAAAATTATTTGGACAATTGTGGGAAAACATAATGAATATTGGATTGATTTAGACTTGGAATACTGTTCATGCAATGATTACTATTTTAGAACTCTGTCTGGACAAGGAATGTGTTATCATTTAGATTATGCAAAGAAAAAATCAAATTCAAACTCAGAAGTAATTCAATTTTCTGATTCAGAATATTATGATTTTATTACGTCACTGATAAATGATAATTACCTAGTTATTCGTAATGAAACAGGCGATTTGTCTTGAATTATAAAAATTTACCAATTTCTTAGAAAAAACACGATAAAATTGAAACAATACGACACCATCTTGATAATCGGTTCCGGCGGACGAGAACATTCTATAGGATGGAAGCTCTCCAATGATTCGAACAAGAAAATTTTTTATGCTCCGGGGAATGGCGGTACAGAAAAAAACATTCCAGTCGACTCTAGCGATCTGACAAGACTATGTGAATTTGCAAAGAAGAATAATTCTTTCACCATAGTGGGCCCTGAAAAACCACTATCACTTGGTATCGTTGATTTATTTCAGGAAAATCAATTACCTGTATTTGGTCCAAACAAAAGTGCTTCCAGATTGGAATCAAGTAAGGTTTTCGCAAAGCTTTTCATGCAAAACATGGGAATTCAAACAGCACCCTTCACCATCCACTCGAGTGCTGAAAGTGCAAAAAAGCAAATTCAATCTGCTTCAAAAAATATGGTTGTCAAAGTAGATGGACTTGCTGCCGGTAAGGGCGTGTTCGTATGCAATAGTGTCAAGTCAGCAGAAGAAGCCCTTCAAAGGATCTTTGTTGACAAGGAATTCTCTAATTCTCGCAGTAGAGTTGTAATTGAAGACAGAATTTATGGAGATGAGGCTTCTTTTATCGCTCTATGTGATGGAAAATCTATCATACCATTGGCATCAAGTCAGGATCATAAAAATATCTACGACGAGGATAGAGGTCCAAACACTGGTGGTATGGGTAGCTATTCTCCTACCCCACTCATCACAGATAAGCTTGAGGAAAGGATAATGGAAAACGTGATGCGTCCTACAATTAAGGGATTAAGTGACCTTGGAATCAAATTCCGCGGTTTTCTATATGCGGGGCTCATGATAGAACGTGGTTCAAATGAACCTTATGTGCTTGAATTTAATGTTAGGATGGGAGACCCCGAATGTCAATCTATTCTCCCAAGAATGAATTCCAGCTTCCTAGAATATCTGGAGGCGGCAATGGATGAGAGACTTGGCACAATGCCACCTATCAGCTGGACAAAAAAGAGTTCTGTCTGTGTGGTGATGGCGTCAAACGGATATCCTGAGAAGTATCATAGCGGAGAAATTATTAACGGCTTAGATTCAACACTTGGTAATAATACATTCGTATTTCATTCGGGGACTAAAAAAGATTCTATGGGACAAATTCTTACGAATGGGGGAAGAGTCTTATCAGTTACCTCGCTTGGTGACACCCTTGAAACTGCCAAGAACGAAGCGTATTTAACAGCATCTCAAATTCACTGGGGAAATAATGAA
>DAIRDV010000107.1:0-3192 GCA_036795955.1 Nitrososphaeraceae archaeon
ATCAAACACTAAACAATCTTTCCAAATTGGTAAATGAAGGTGAAAAATACGGGATACCAGTCTTGGCAGTTACTGCAGTTGGAAAAGAAATGGCTAGAGACGCTAGATACCTTGCCCTCTCCTGCAGAATTGCCGCAGAGTTGGGCGCACATATAGTGAAAACATATTATTGTGAAAACTTTGAAAAGGTGGTAGAGGGATGTCCTGTTCCCGTCATAATTGCTGGTGGCAAAAAATTGCCAGAAAAAGATGCTTTAGACCTCACTTTTAATGCTATAAGAGATGGTGCTTCAGGCGTAGATATGGGTAGAAATATTTGGCAATCTGATAATCCTGTAGAAATGATACAGGCTGTAAGATCAATAGTTCACGATGGATTGTCTGTACAAGAATCAATTGAATCATACTTGGTGAAAAAAAATCGAAGGCCTAATGAACTGGAAACTCTAAACAGATAAATATTTTTACTTGATTTAATTTCAAAGTCTAATATGGCAGAATATGAGGGCGGTACATTTAGATGTAAAGTCTGTGCGAAAGAATTTCTAACCAAAAATGAGTGTGATGCTCATTATAATGATGTTCACGGCGATGAGATTGCAAACATTGGCGAATAGTTTCTGAATTAACACAATATACTGAATACCTGTTTGGAAATAATGTTAGATTTTTTAGTGACCAAATTAACTTACTGTAAGATCTAGTTGAAAATTGCAAATGTAATATTATTTGAAATTGGGATTTGCATCTTAGAAGATTCAAATTTAATTTATAGTAAGAAATTCGACAACCCAGAATTAGAATATTCATCAATAATGCAAGGTAATAAATCGCATCTCACAGATTTGATTACCCAATTGAAAAATTTTGATCAAGTGAGAGTCAACAACAAAAACTTGATTGATGTTTTTCAACATGAAAATATGGACGTTAAATTAATGTCGGATTCCCGACAGGATGAGATTAATCAAAATAAATTGGATTTAATGATAAAGTTCGGATTTTCTAATAATAAAGAAGAATTATCCGCAGCTCTACAAAAGTTTGCCATAAACCTATCATCCATGAAAGTTAAACAAACTTCTGAAAAATTAGATCAACATTTGGCCCAGGCTGTAAATACTTTAGACGAATTAGACGAAATAATTAACACAATTAGCACCAGAATTCGTGAATGGTATGGTCTTCATTTTCCAGAATTAGACTATACTCTGCAGAATATTATCACGTATGCTGCTATCGTAAAGAATGCAGGACCGAGGGAAAATATTACCAGTGAGCTTTTAGCACAGCTTGAAGTACCAGAGAAGAAAATTGAATTAATTAAACAGGCAATATTAAAAAGTCAAGGCGGAAATTTAACTGAGGAAAGTGCTGAATCGCTCAAAATCTTAGCGTCACAAGTAATACAGTTATCAGAATTAAGAACAAATTTATCAGATTCGGTAGAAAACTCGATGGAAATAATTGCGCCGAACCTAAAAAACATACTTACTGCAATTATCGGCGCAAGATTGATAGCCAAAGCCGGGAGTTTGGTAAAATTAGCTCAAATGCCATCCAGTACAATTCAAATAATTGGCGCCGAAAAAGCGTTATTCCGTGCACTTAAGACTGGAGCAAGACCACCAAAACACGGTCTCCTGTTCCAACATCCTTCGGTTAACTCTGCTCCAAAATGGCAAAGAGGGAAAATTGCACGCGCCCTTTCTTCAAAAATAGCCATAGCAGTGAGAATTGATGTTTATCGCAACGCTTCATTAGATAATTCACTATTGGAAAAATTAACGAAGCGGATAGATACAATTCAAAGGATTTATCATGAACCTCCAAAAGGAAGAGAATCGTTTGATGAAAGACCTCGGTTTGATAGAAGGAAGCCGAAAAAATCAATGCAATTTAAGAGACGAAAGATGCGCCATGAAAAACGTAGACGTTATTAGTCGTGTTATGGTAAATGGGAAATCTCATTTAGCAACTATTAACATGTTGAAAGGAACCACCCACTATGGTGAGAAGCTGGTTTCTAGAGATGGTAATGAATACAGAACATGGGATCCATTTAGGAGTAAATTGTCAGCAGCTTACACCAAAGGTCTGCGATTTGACTTTTCCAAAATTAGAAACATATTATATCTTGGTGCATCAACTGGAACTACCGTCAGTCACCTTTCGGATATAATGGGACTCACTGGTAAAATATTTGCCGTTGAATCCTCTGCTAGAGTTGCAAGAGAGTTAATTTCGAACGTTTCGTCTAAGAGGACCAACGTTATACCAATTATTGAAGACGCGAGAAAACCAAGAAATTACTTTTCTATTTATGACAAAATGGATCTTGTTTATTGTGATATTGCCCAGCCAGATCAAACTAACATAGCGACGGATAATTGCAAAATATATCTTAAGGAAGAAAAACCTCTGCTACTTGTTATTAAGACCAGAAGTATTGACGTCACCATGTCTCCAAAAAATGTGATCTCCCAGGAAATTAAGAAATTAGAAGAGCAATCATTTAAGGTGAAACAAAATATAGATCTAGCACCCTTTGACAAGGATCATGCAATAGTAGAAGCAATTTTTTATCCTGCCTAAGAGTTGCTAAATTACAGAACGCGATAGTATGAGTTGTGCGGGTTTCCATGACTTTCTAGCAAATGGCGGAATTTCTCTGTTTTGTTCAAACCATCCCTTTACAAATTTTATAGTTTTCTTATCCGAAGGATATCCACTGCCAACATCACCGTATTTGAGGCGAATTTTGCTTATTTCAGAATCGCGAATCACTTTTGCAATTATGGACGCACCGGATACGACAACATTCAAACTATCTGCATGGTGCATCGAGATTAATTTCGTGTTACTTCCTTTGAGAAATCGAGTGATTGTTCTTTTATATCTTGATGGATTTACATCGCATGAATCAACATAGGTTTTGTAAGAATCCATATTCCCAATAGTTATTGCCATGGCTTCAGCTTCTAGCACGTTGAGATTGTTTTTTGACACATGAAAATCAATATCCTCTATATCTATTCTACAAACGCAGATTGCCTCTGCAAGGGCAATAACCTGCCCAAATAGCATTTGCCTCTTTTTAGGGCTAAGCAATTTTGAATCTTTAATTCCCTTCTCAACCAATTCTGAGAGGGATTTTTTATTTACACTTATTGCAGCCACTATTATCGGACC
>DAIRDV010000107.1:3202-4334 GCA_036795955.1 Nitrososphaeraceae archaeon
AGGATCCTCTACCGGCTTCATCAACTCCACAAATTATGTTTTTGTGTTCGGTAAACTCTTATCCCCTTCCACTCAAATCAATATTTGTTGCTTTTTATCCTTATCTCTGTAAGGATGATGATATATTAGGAGCCAGAAGTTAATGGATATCCACAAGGATTGAATCATGACGTTTCAGAGATAAAAGAGGGTAAAACATCACTCTTAGTCCCAAGTTTGGCGCTAACACAAACCGTTCCCCCTAAGAATCCTGCTTTTTTCAACCCAAATGCAAAATGGAATCGAGACATCTCCATGCTGGTGTACAAAGCTTATTCTTTATATTCAAAAAATATGACGTTAGCTGATTCAATTTGTGGTGTTGGTGCAAGAGGTTTGAGGGCTTCAATAGAGGTCCCACAAATTGAAACAATTTACTTTAATGACTTAAATCCCCTTGCTATCGAATATGCAAAAAAAAGTGCGATATTAAATAAGGTACAAGATAAATGTATTTTTAAGAATATCGATGTTTGCAAATTTCTAAACTTTGAAGAACGTGAAATTCGAAGGTTTGATATTGTCGATCTTGATCCATTCGGAAGCCCATCGCCATACATTGATTGCGTTTTGAGATCAGTCAGCAATGGTGGATTGATTTCTATCACAGCGACAGATACTGCAGTATTGTGTGGCGTTTACCCAAGTGTGTGTTATCGAAAGTATTATGGATTCCCTATAAGAAGTGAATACTCTAACGAAATCGGGTTACGCCTATTAGTATCATTTATAGCGTTAAACGCTGCCAGATTTGATTTATCGGTCGTTCCTTATTTTTGCCACAGTAATCGTCATTATCTTAGAACCTACCTGAAAATAATATTTAGTAGTTCACAGGCAAACAATCTTTCATCAAAAATAGGATTTATTAAACATTGTCAGAAATGTAAATCTCGCAGCATTGAGAAGATAAGAGAACAGAATTCAATATGTGATTTATGCGGAGCCAAATGCATTATTGGAGGCCCGCTTTGGACAGATAATCTATTTGATTCTGATTTTCTTGATTCCATGTTAAATGAATTGAAAAATTCCGATGATGACTTTTCTCCAGGAAAGGAGCACGATAGGATGGTAAAAATGATGCAAATTT
>DAIRDV010000108.1:0-4270 GCA_036795955.1 Nitrososphaeraceae archaeon
GGCTATTGGCAGACAGATACGACTTTCGAGAATTCTAGCTGATGGTAAAATGCTTTGTATTCCTATGGATCACGGAATAACAAATGGTCCAATTCCTGGATTAGAAAACGTTTACGATTTCATTTACAAATGTGAAAATTCAGGAGTAACTAGTATTATTATTAACAAAGGAATTATCAAGGCCCTGCCAAGACCGCCAACAATGGGATTAATCGCACACTTATCTGCAAGTACTTCACTCGGACTTTCACCAAACATGAAGGTACAAATGGGGAGTGTCGAAGATGCAATAAGACTTGGCGCCGATGGTATTTCAGTTCATATAAACATAGGCTCAAAAGAAGAACCTGAAATGCTTCAAAAATTAGGTATGATTTCTGACAAGTGTAATGAGTGGAATGTTCCCTTAATTGCAATGATGTATCCAAGGGGTGAGAACATTAAAGATCCATATGCTGTTGAGATTGTTTCCCATGTTGCTCGGATAGGTGCAGAGGCGGGGGCTGATATTGTCAAGACAGTTTATACGGGTGATAGGGAGTCCTTTAAACAAGTTGTAAGAACATGCCCAGTTCCAATAGTTATTGCAGGGGGACCAAAGTCAACCACCGACGAAGATATCTTGGAAATGTGTGACGGAGCAATGCAGGCAGGGGCTATTGGTGTTACCTTTGGTCGAAACATATTCCAACACAAAAACCCTCCCCAGATTTTAACCGCGTTATCAAGGATTATCTTTAACAAGGAAAAGCCAAAAGAGGTATTAAGAAATATTGTCAGTCCAAAAAAATAAGGAATTTATATTAAAACCCCTAGTAAAAAGAGAAAAACTTGATGACTTTCTATCAAAAGTATCGAATGTATCACTAGTGTACGGAGATCCTACAGTAATATCAGACAAGAAGTTCAAAACAATATTCCACTCCGATAACGCCGATCTTGTTGTATGCAATAGTTTGGATTTGTTAAAGAAAAATAAGGAATTATTGGACAAAAGTGTAGGATACACAAAAAAGATTGCAAACAACGAAGATTTGGAGGAAATTGTTCTCGCATCAAAATATGGGGCAGATTTTGTCATCGTTGAGGTTACTGATTGGAAGATAATTCCGCTAGAGAATCTTATTGCTAAACTTCAGAAAACTGGTACTAAAATTTACACAACAACCAAAAATTCAGAGGAGATTAGAACTATGTTCTCTGTTTTAGAACTTGGAGTCGATGGAGTTATTTTGGAAACAGATGATGTAACTCAAGTCAAGAACTCACATGAGTTGCTTGATAATCCTGCTTTTAATTTAGAATATGCAAAGATTTTAGAATTAAAGGATGTTGGCATGGGTGAGAGAGTGTGCGTTGATACAGTATCAATGATGACCATTGGCGAAGGAATGCTCATTGGTAGTAAATCTAATTTCTTATTTCTGGTACACAATGAATCCGTAGGTTCGTCTTTCACATCACCTCGACCTTTTAGGGTTAATGCCGGTGCCGTTCATTGCTATACTGCAATGTCAGATGGTACTACAAAATACTTATCTGAATTAGAAGCTGGGGTGGAAATTCTCGTTGTGAGCAAAGATGGTACCAGTAGAAAGTCCACCGTAGGACGATCAAAGATAGAGTCTAGACCAATGAAATTAGTAAAAGCTCAGATAGGAGATTCTTGGGGCACTGTGATCTTGCAGAATGCCGAAACAATAAGGTTAATTTCAAAGGAAAATAGATTGATTTCTGTCACTGATTTAAAAGTCGGGGATCAAATTTTGGCATACACTAAATCTTCATCCGGAAGGCATTTTGGCATGCCAGTAGATGAATTCATACTAGAAAAGTAGAGAAACGGACCTATTTTCGAAATTTGATTTCAAGATCTGCATTATTTCAATCTACTCTCATCTCTACTTTTGGTATTCCTGAGTTACGGCTATACTCGTAATTGTACTTTGAATTCCTGCGAAATTTTTTATTTCCGGATGAATAACTAATGTATCTCAAGTATACCTTTACTTTCCTCAATTAGCATGTGATTTAATTAACTTTATTTATCATCCAGTTTATTTTTTTTAAGTATGCGGAATATGGATTGATACTTAAAGAAAAAACAATTCCATGTTACTAGAATTTCAAAATTCCATAATCCAAGGCAATTGCAGAAAAGTTCTTTCAGAATTGCCTGCAAATTTTATTCAGCTTACCATAACTTCTCCTCCTTATAGAAATGCCATAGATTATGAAGCGCATATTGAGAAAAACGGATATTATCGAGGAAAAACGAGAAGAGAAACCCCTGAATATCTGGAAGAGATGGTTGATATCTTTAACAATAGCGTTTATAGAGTCACAAAAGATGGAGGTTACTGTTGTGTAGTAATTGGAAACGAGGTTGTAAACGGTACAATCATCCCACTTCCTCATATGCTATTGTCAAAGTTAGTTCAACCTTTTGGAAATTGGAACCTTCATGAAGAGATAATATGGCACAAAGTTACCGGAGGCACCAATAGATATGGATCTTTTGTAATAAATCCATACCCAAAATATTTTAGAGCCAATATCATGCATGAATTCATACTTGTCTTGAGAAAGGGGGATGTAAATAGTGGAAGAACAAACAGAAGAGACATCCTTCCTGCGAAACATGAAGAGTTTACAAAAGAGATTGCGAATTCAGTTTGGCACATTGCTCCCGTTCCACCTGGACATATAAATCATCCATGTCCTTTTCCAGAAGAGATTCCATACCGCCTTATGAAACTCTATTCATACGATGGTGATGTCATCCTTGATCCTTTTAATGGTAGCGGACAAACTACAAAGGTTGCACACAATTTTTCTAGACGATATATAGGAATAGATTTAATGAGTGAATATGTCGTATTGGCGAAGTCACGAATCAATAATGAAACCCTGCATATTAGACAAGAGGCATTAATTGCAAAATGGCAAAAAATCCGATCACATTATTTTACTAATTAAGTAAACCAAGTATATTTGTGATTACAAATTTAATGGTAAGATAATTCATGTACTAACTCAGTCTATATTTATGCTATATTTGCGATCTGATGGAACACATTTATAGAGAACGAAGAGGTCAATCAAGATTCAAATTTAATGAGAAAAATACTTAAAGTAACAAGTCTAATTTTGCTGAGATTTCTTGAATAATTGTATTGTAAACACTCTTGTCTACTGTTTTTTAATCAATACTTAACTAGAATTAAAGCCGAACCTTTTATAGAAATTTTTAGACACATTGGTAGTCAGTTGCTTCAGAAAAAATATGTTAACCTAATTCTACTATCCCTGTTGGCCGTTTTTACTACTATTTTTGTGGAACGCTCTCAAGCTACATTAGAAAATAATGAAATTGCGATTGTGTATCCCACGAACAACAGTTACATTCAGGCTGGTAATCTGAATATGACGGGAACAGCATCATATAATTCTAGTCAACATTGTAATGTCTATGCATTATGGAATAATGAGTCATCCATTCCACGAACCGCAAAAGTGACAAACGGCGACAATCATTCAATGTGGAATTTCAATTATGATTCCTCATTTCATGAAATTATGGAAGGTCCCAATAAACTCACGGCGATACTTTCCTGTCTGAATTCACTTGATGCAAACACTACTCAATATTCAATAAATGTAAATGGAGTTGCAAACTCTAAAACACTCTCGTCTGCAATAGAGTCAGGTTTACCCGATGCTGATTCAGACCTGGGCCTAAATAAAGAAAAAAAGAATAGTGATATATTCTCGAGTAATAATTTCAACTTTGCTCCAATAACCAATGAAAATAATTCAAAACCTCAAGTTAACAATACGGATGAATTTCGGGGAGTTTACAGAGGTAACAACAATAGATCATTAAATTCCAATGACACTCCAACGAACGGCGGTGTATCACCCTCCATCCTTGAAATCGAATCAAATCAAAATTCTTTTAGAACCATGCCAAAATCCAACGATACTGGATTAGCTGCGAACGCAGGGAAAGATCAAACAGTCTATGAGAATTCGCCAGTGACGCTTAATGGTAGTCTGAGTATGAGTAATGACAGTGTTATCTTGTCATACTCTTGGAGGCAAATTCCCAACCCCAATATTACTATAGGCAGTGCAAATACTGTGATATGGTCATTTATTGCCCCCACTGTTTCGACGGATACGACATTTACATTTGGACTTACTGTCACCGATAGTAAGGGAAAAATTTCCACAGATGATGTAGATGTTATCGTCCGAAATAGAAGCA
>DAIRDV010000109.1:0-4263 GCA_036795955.1 Nitrososphaeraceae archaeon
ATCCGCCATTAACTTGACAGAACCCTACAAATGGCTCTGTCAAGTTTCGGCGGATGCTAGTTAAAGTATTGATACACGATTACTGCAATCATGCCCAAAATACCCACAAGAAACGCTATTGACATTACTTTGTCCTTCGTAAGTGTCATAACATCCGATGTTATTCACTCTTAATAAATTCGTCGGAATTCAGCCTGAAATGCCTACTGCAATCGCCAAACTTTGGTTACTGCATTTCCTTTCTGATTCACTTCATTTGCAAATATACCAACAGTGCCTGAAAGTTCATTAAATACACCACTTGAAGGATTGAAAAATATCATCCCATGATTTCTAAAATATCCGTCAGAACCCATATTGCCTACACCTTGAATTCTATAAGTTGCTACCTCACCTTTTAAATCCATAATCATTCCCTGTCCATGAATAGTAGAGGACCCATTTGCACCAGATTCAATTAAGACAGTTCCAAAGTCTGAAATATTTGTAGTTGCCTTATAGTTTCCGCTACCGACATACGAAATTTCCATAGTAGGCTTATCAGGTTCAGGCATTCTCATTCCTGTACCCGTACTAAAGCTAACCATAATCAGATTGCCGATAGAAGCAGTAACATTCTCTGGGTGAAGGGTCGGGTCAACCATCATCATCTCGGGTGGAGGTGCAAATAACAGGTGCTGCGAAAGACTCGTAAAGACAACTACTGTTGTTAATAGGACAATCATTACGTTTGTCGATTTCGAACCGTGAAAAGCATTAGTTAATTTCATGTTTACTCGTAGGTAAATATTTTATAAATGAGTTTCCTTCGAAAATTTCGTTGCATTCACCATAGAATTCATACGATGAAAAATGGGATTCAAAATTAAATTGTTTAGGTATTCAGGTATTCAGGTATTCACTACCTTCAAATTTGAAATCCAGGATAAAATATCATTTTTTTCTAACTTGGATATCTCAATATTTGCTTGTCTTAATATTTCAAAACCATCCTCGGGATACGAATCAAGAATGACTATCCTACCAATTCCTACACTGATGGCCATTTTACTGCACTCCAAACATGGTGAAAATGTGGAATAGAGTGTGGAACCTTTGGTACTGCCGGTTCTGAAAAGCGCACACTGCATGATTGCATTTGCTTCTGCATGGGTACAGTAGCATCTTTCGAGATTTTCTCCAGACTTTATTTTGTTATTCTGCTTATCAAGACATCTTGGGCAACCTCCATCGAAACAATTTTTGATACCAGAAGGCGTGCCATTATATCCTGTTGCAATTTGTCTATTGTCTTTAACTATAATACAACCAACTTGACGGCTCAAACAGTTTGATCGTAACTTGGCAACTTCTGCTTGAAGCATGAAATAAGTGTCACAATCAGGTCGGTTTACCATCTTCTAAAGAGTTGACTTAAGAATATTTAACATAATCGCTGATCATAATTTAATTAGTAATATCTTTGAAGAATTGCCATCATTGTTTTTCAAAACTTTCGACTGGACCAGAAAGTCCCATATCCCTCAAGAGCCCCTGAAATTCCTCCTTGTCTCCATTAACTATAATTCTAATTCTACCAAGACCACTTTTTCTTAAAATGTTCTGTGATTTGAGATAATGTTTAATTTCTTTTACTGCATTAACGGCAGGATCAATGATCCTTATTGAAGGATACATTGAAACCAGATGTGATTTTATGAAGGATAAATGTGTACTAGATAATACCAGGACATCTAGGTCTGTGTCTTCAATCCCTTTGAGTATCCGCGACAAGCAGTCAGAAGTGTAATTATTATCCTGAAGGAAAATTCCTTTCTCAATTATTTGTATTACCTCTGAAGCGTCGAATTTGGTAACAAAAATGTCCTGAGGTACTTCCGATTTGATTTGTTCGTCTAATTGTTTGCTTTCAATAGTGCCCTTGGTTCCAATTATTCCAATATGTTTTCGCTTTGTAATTTCTGAAGCATCCTTAAGTGGAATAGAAACTCCTATGACAGGAATATGGCTCATGGATTTTATCTTGTTTAATATCTGAATGGAAGGAGTAATAGAAGCAACAACAATTATCTTTGGAGCAAAACCCATTAGGATTTTGATAGTTTCCGACATTATTTGCTCTAGTTCATGTATGGATTTTTCACCGTATGGAAAATTCTTTTTATCTGCAAAATAAATAATATTTTCTTTTGAGATCTGGCTCCGCAGGAGTCTAATCACAGATAATGACCCTAGTCCGGAATCAAAAACAGCTATGGATTTGCTGTGTGTTATCAATTGTCAGGTTATTTGATGGCTATCCCAATTTATATTATAATAAATTACTCTATAAAACCAAATTATATCTACGTAAAATCAACTAATATACCAGAAAGTTATCGAACTCCTAACTCAAATTAGTTCTTTGAATGTTATTGCTGATTTACTGATTCGTAATTCAGATTTTCAAAGTATAACTTTCATAGTACTAAGCAAACTATGAGACAAAAAATCAGATTGTACTGGACAACTATCAATGATGTGCTAAGAGTTAAGAAAAGGAGAAACCCTAAATTTATCAAAAACAACCATTTGAACTCAAAGTAACTAGATCAATTAAAGAAGAGATAATTATAGATTACATCAGAGAATACATATAATTCCTTATAAAATAAGATTGCAAATGTAACCCGAGTATTGCCCCGATGTATGTTATATTTTCAAATAGAATGTAATAATCATACACAGTGACAATTTTAGATTATCATTTACGGTTCATAATGTGATAATATTCTGTAGTGTGACTGAACTGCAGTAACTGTTAAATAAATTAATTGTCTTAATTAAGAGGATCAATATGAAGAAAACAGTTCGTTTGACCATCGTTGATTTGACAACAAAAAAGAGATAGGTGGCGGCTCCTGCTCTGCCGGAACCTAATTTTTTTTCAAAACATAAATCATTTAGTATTGTAGGCCTTTCTCGCAAGTTGGAGACTCCCAAATGTGTCGTCATTCACTGTGATATCCTTCTCTAGCATTACAAGATAAACAAAATAATAGTCATGCAACAGTGCAGTGCACCTGCTGGCTGGCTTGTTAGTTTATCCCAAATTGAATATGCCTATTTGAATATGTGTCAGATTAATGAATTGGGCACAGTTAAGCAAAAATCTATTGCCTATTTTATCAACCCGAGATAAGATTCTATCAGTTCCTCATCGACGATTCCCTGTACCACCTTTGGAGTATTGTTCGATAATTTAATGTCCATAGCCACTGCGCTTAGCGGTACTTCAAAATTTGAAATGATATCTTCGTTTTCAGTTTCAAATATTTTTTGTATGTTCTCTGTTGTAATTTTAAAGCAATCAATTTTGCTTATCCTCCTAAATCCCGCTCCACCTATTCTTCCTCCTGCAGAGCCACTTGATTCTTCAACACTCAAAATGAATATAATGTTATCATTTTTTTTACTTAGGTCAATTTCATTTTTACATACTACTATTTTTCTTGACCCATCCAGAAACACAGAATCTAACAACAAGGCATTATCGTCCATGACAATTGAAACATTCAGAATTTCAGAAATATATCACTTTTGATATCTCAGCCATCTTAGCCTTCTAATCGTTTCAAAATTCGTTGGTTTTTATCTTTCGTATCAATTCCAGTATTGCATCAACATCGTTGGCTTCTGGAAATTTTTCAAGGTATAAATTAAAAAACTCTAGCGCTTGCGAATAACTCTTTTTGTGCAAAAACACCATCCCTTTATCTCTAAGACTATATTGGTCATCGCTGTTGATATCCAATATCATCTCGTTTACAAGTTCTGCACTATCCAGATCTTGACACTCAAAAAAGCTCGTCTTCAAATTGTTCAACATACGAATGATTACATCGGGGTTTGATGCCTTGCCCACTAATTTTCTGGTTAGAGCAATATTCATTTTAGGATAAAAATGATCCAATAGTTCCTTTAGAGAGTAATCATCCATTATTCTTCCTTCGTTAAATGGATCAATTATTATCTCATTTTCCTCATCATCCAAAACATATTTTACCATAAAGTGGGAGGGAAAGTTTACCGGATAGAGAGCAAAGTTGAGCGAATTTGCCAATTGAATGTATAGTATTGATAAGGTGATAGGATTTCCTGTTTTTCTCTTGATCACGGTATTAAGTAAACTGTTTGAAGGATTGTAATAATCATCGCGATTTCCCTTAAAGTTCTCAACCTTGTACAATTGGTGATTTATTTTCTCTATCAATTGAGTGGGCC
>DAIRDV010000110.1:0-4238 GCA_036795955.1 Nitrososphaeraceae archaeon
TGAATGAACACTAGTCTAGGCTAGATTCCATTCTTGGATAGAAGAAATATTGAAGCAAACCCCCTATTAGAGCAGTTTAGTTCATATTTATCAAAAATTGACGAATATCTTGCAAGAGAATTAGATCTGTATTCATGGTCAGAGTTTTATACTCCATTAAGATATGCATCTGAAGGAGGAAAAAGGATCAGACCGCTTATTCTAGTGTTGTCGACTGAGACAATATTGGCCAATAAGCAGGTCAATACGGACATTACTGAAGATATGTTCTTGGCCTCCTGTGCAATAGAACTGCTGCATACAGAATCTGTAATTCATGATGACATTATTGATAAAGAAGATTTTAGGAGGGGCAAGCCATCATTTCACATAAAATACGGATACAACAGTAGTATTCTAACTGCCGATTTTGTTCTCGGAATTATTCTGAGTATATGTACTAAAATTAATAATGCAAAAGTGTCCGCAGAGCTATCTACTGCAGCAACAAAGATGAGTGAGGGGGAAATGATGGAAATAAAACTCACCAAAGACCCTTACCTAAAAGAGGACGATTACATAAAAGTTGTGGAACACAAGACAGCCTCGTTATTTGAAGCGGCGTCAAAAATAGGTTCACTTTTAGGAGGTGGCACAGACGAAGAAATTTGTGCAATGGGGAGTTTCGGACATTTGCTTGGAATAGCATACCAGATACATGATGATATAATGGATTGGAATAATGAGGATAGATTATTTAACATATTGGTACGGAATAACAAACAATCTGCAGAGTTTATTGACAGGATGGAACAACTATTTATTTCGTACTCGTCCAAGGCAAAAAATGAATTAAAGAAAATAAATGATTCTGTTTCAAAGAAACATTTAGAACATTTAACAGATTTGACTTTCTTACAATTCTAATTTCTAAACTCATTGGCGTTAGGGTTTGTTTAGCTGAACTTCAAGACGATATGTTTGAATAAATCTCATTGCAAAACTATCAGCCCCTTTTTCTGAACCTCTATGCTCCATCCCCCTATATCGTAAGTGATGATAAAATTCATGTAGGATTACCAAGGGATTGTAAAATATATCCGAATTTGTGGCGTAAATGCGCTGTTGCTTTTGTACATATACAGCACGTACAGTTTTCCTTTTCCCCTTAATAGTACCAACCACAATTTCAGGAGGTTGAATATTGTAGTATTTGGAAAGCAATTGCAGCGATTCCTCAGTTCTTTTATTCAAGATTAATTTAACTACCAAGACCTGGGTTTGTGTATCTGGAAATTCCGCGTCACTAGGCAGCCCTTATTCATCCCTATTATTCTATAATATGAAGACGACTCATGCTCTGAGGCCAACAAGAAATCCTTATTCTTTTAGTATCATATTTCCTAGTCATTCTGAACCTCAACACCCTCATCTGCATCCTCTGCAAAATCATCTTCCAAATCTTCTTCGAACTCATCTTCTACATCCTCATCCGTTGGAATATTATCGCTATCCTTCGCTTTAGTTGGCATTTTTCCTGTCAATATAGTCAGGGATAACATTGTCAATAGACTATTTAATAATTATTTGAAATCATACACGGACATATTTGTTTTCATTTTTATCATCATGACTTCAAAACGACATGAAGTCGGCAATTTGCTATTTGACAAAGCGTTTGCCACGGATTAGTTCATAAATAAACAAAAATTACAATCGATTGAAGAGCAACTTTATAATTATTCTTTGTATGAAATAATGTCAGAAATGATTAATTCAATTGGAGGCGTAGTTATTATGGTTTCAGATCAGGCACAGGCGGTAAAATTTTATGCTGAAAAAATGGGCTTTGATATAAGGCTTAACGTTCCATTTTTTGGAGGAAAGTGGATCGAGGTTGCTCCAAAAGATTCTGAGTGCACTTTAAGTATTATGGAACCTAATCCAAACATGATGTCTCCGGAAGAGACAGAATTAGCAAAAAAAAACATAGGTACAAACACAGGAGTATGGCTTTATTCGTCAAATATTCAATCCACTTATGAAGAGCTAAAGTCGAAGGGCGTCGACATTTCAGTACCGCAAAAACAGGAATGGGGCGGCGTGATGTCTCTTGTAAAGGATCTGGACGGAAACATTTTCACTTTACTATCTTCACCAGAAGGTTAATACGATTCTAAATTCATTAAATTAAATTTGCAAAAATTCATTATGCAAAATAAACTATATCAAATAAAATTTTGATACTTCTCAACATACCAAGCCTATTATTATCTAGAAATTTCTCTTTAAATTTCATTTGTTTTGAATCAAAATCACGGTAGTATTATCATGTCCTCCATTATTGTTAGCCTCACAAATCAAGGTATCACAAGCGTATTGAAGCCCCATAGAAATACTTTCATTTAATAGTGAAAGTATGTCTTGTTCATCAATCATATTGGTAAGACCATCTGAGCAAAGCAATATACAATCCTCTTTTCTAAAATTACAGTGGAACGTTTCGTGCAACTCCAGTTCGTTCATTCCTAGATAACGGGTAACTATATTTCGCAGAGAATGGGTTCGCAAGTGATCTTTATTTATCATTCCACGCTTTACCATTTCCATCACCAAGGAATCATCAATGGTTAATTGAAGTAACCTATTTTTTTCCTTATTATAATGATAAGCCCTACTGTCACCCAAATGGGAATAGTAAACCAAGTCATCAATGAACACCGACAGTACTACAGTTGTACCTATATTCATCAACTCAAAATTCTCTTTTTTCATGCGAGTTAGTTCCTCATTGGTTTTGCGGATAGACGTATCCACTATATGTTCAATTTTAAGTTCTTGTCTGTGCTGAAGCAATGATGAAATATTTTTTCTCAAAGTCTGGACAGCCATATTACTTGCTATCTCTCCACCATAGTGCCCTCCCATTCCATCAGCAAGAACATAAACACCTAACTTGTCGTTAACATAAAAGGAATCTTCATTATTTGCTCGAATTAATCCTTTATCGGATTTAGAGCCTGAAACAAGCAATACTTCAAATGAGATGAATGTTATTTAAATGGATATCACTTTTTAGATTATTTTACCTTACAATTGAAAATAATATCTCGGTAAAGGTTTATCCATCAAGAAAGTTGCCAACAATTTTTGCTTCAAAATGAATATTTTAAAGCTCAATAATCCAACCAATATTGTGAATCTTAACTAAAATTGCAATGAAATTTTTCTTGAACAATTTGATAGGCGCCTGATGTGTAAATTGATTCTATATTAAGGTACATTTATCGTCTTTATATTTCAAATTATATTCTCTATCAAATTCTGGCTCTAATTTCTTATTTTCAATGAATTTCATATCATATATAGTGCCCAGCCCATATCTATAATCCAACTTTAATTTTGCATATTTTGAATTTGCGTCGTCTTCAATTTTTTGAAACAAACTGCCACTTTTATTCGGAGTGGATGCCATAATTGTTTTACAATTTCCCTTTTCTGCAAATTTAGATGCTTTCTGTTCTAATGCTGTTTGTTCTGAATACCCCAGATAATCTGCTTCATCTATAAACAGGTACGCAGCATCACAATTCTCAATGTCCGAAATATTCCTTCTTGACAGAATCTTGATCCATGTGTTTTTAAGCCAAAAATCAGTAAACAATGAGTCTACTTTAACTAATGGAAACCTTCTGTTGAACAAGTTCTTTAACTTTGAAACTACTCCGTTTAGAGATTCATCATTACCCGTGATGATGTATATGGACTTGTAGTCCATTTCATTTGATAAAAGTATTTTCCAGGCAAGATATCGAAGAACGAAAGTAGTAAGACCTATTCCTCTTGCTTTCTTTATCCAGACGTTTTGATTTTGTTCTAAAATACCAAAAATAAGTGATTGAAATTTAAAAACAGGATATTCTATCCCGCCTTTCATTGGGAGGGATAAGATATGATTAAAGCAGCATTGACCATTTGAGTTTACAAAATTGTATCTATGTAATGAATCATTCCAAATCCAAAATGGCTTGTCCAGGAACAAAGACATACTATCTTTACCACGTGCAAAAATTGAAGGATCTAGACCTTGCATTTCTGTTTCTTTCTTGCCTCCTCTATTTTCGCATTTAATATGAGTTCCTAAACAAAGTTTACCCAATTGTCTAGTCTTCTTGGCTTTTTTACACTTTCGTCCATTAAATGAGCAATTTTTCAAACACGATATATCAAATTAAAGATAATAATGAGCAAAGGTGTTT
>DAIRDV010000111.1:0-4229 GCA_036795955.1 Nitrososphaeraceae archaeon
TTAAGAAAATCATGATTTTAAAGAGAACTGTTATAGATGGGGTTAACATAAATAAATTTGAGATAAGACAATATACTCATAATTGTTCTCTACAAAGAGAGCATACAATCTATACTATGTATATGGAAACGGACAAGAACAAAATTGAGACAAAGTATAACAAAGGTATACAGATGAGTGAAAATAATATTGAGGGTATTGTGCACTGTATAACCAACTTGAACGGTGTCTATTCAACAATAAACCGACTATTGTTGGAATTGGAGAATTAGATCTCTTAGAATACCTCGTTGTTACGATGCTTGCGGATATTTTTGTAACCGTACAAATAGATAATTACTGAAATATTTTTTCATTAATACCAAAATCATTAACCTATTCACTTTAGATTTTTATCACTCATTCTGGTGATAATGATAGAATTTTTACCGAATGATGAATATTATATCAATTATTCATATCGTAAGTCAATAAAAGCTAGTATAATATCAATAACTTTTTAAATTACCGTTGGTTTTTCCGACCCAGAGATTGCAAAAAATGAAGCTACAGGTTAAAAATATTTGACCAGAATAACTATTTGACTTTTTACCTCTCAAGCTACTAAGAGAGGAAATGCTACCTTGCAAAACCAACCCATTTACCTTAAGGCCATAACTCTAAAAGACATTAGCGATGTGGATTCGATTAAAGATGATGCTAAAAAGCACATGATTCTGATAGTACGAATAACACCCATGGCCCAAAAGGATATAGAAACCCTACGAAAGGCAATAGATGATTTGTATAGTTTTGTTAAATCAGCAGGTGGAGACATTGCAAGATTGGGTGAAGAACGGGTAGTAATTACACCACCAGATGTAAAGATCTGGAAAGGCATACAGGATCTAAAATAATCTTTTAATACGCTCACAATACTTTAATTGATTCTTGCACGAGTGGATGGAAACTTTGTACCTTGAATATCTTGTTTATTGAATTTGCCAGATTTTGACATTTCTTTCCTTCTCCATGATTAGTAATTACCTTTTTTAGCTTTGGTTTCAATCGATTTACGTAAGCCAATAACTGATTGTAATCACTGTGGATACTAAACCCGGGTATCACATCAATATTGCACTTTACTTCAAGATCATTACCACCTATAGTAATATTCCGCTGCCCCTCTTGAAGGAGTCTTCCTGGAGTAGACTGAAATTGTTCTGATAAAAGAATAACCTTACTCAGAGAATCGCCTGCTATTTCATTAAGATATTTAACTGATGGACCATCTGTCAACATTGAGGATGGACACAATATTATTGATCCATTCCAATTTACTGATGGTTCTAAGCTCACAAGTTTGTTGATGTAAAGGGGATCTTCAGTTCGCTCACTTATTCGCTGCTTGAGTGTTTTTGATAAATATTCCGAATACATCTCATAAAAAAAGAACATGTCCAAAATTTTTTGGTCGACAAAAATATTTTCTGGATTTATTTTATTGATGCTCCTTAACATTCCCAAGGTGACACAAATTTCCTGTGATAAACCGAGGACAGGAACTGGAATCAAAACCCTTCCGCCATTCTGAATGGTCGAATTAATACCTTTGACTAGGCTATCTTCTGCGACCTCTCGAGTAACAAATTTATCGTCTCTATTTCCGTTAGTACTTTCAATCACTAGCGTTTCTGCTCTTGGGAAATTCCAAAAAGCGTTGTCAACAGTATTTAGTCTACCAAATTTCAAATCACCAGTATACAGAATATTGTAATCACCATTTCCAATGTGCAAATGCGTAGAGGCAGAACCTATCATATGTCCAGAATTTGCAAAAGTTATTCTAACGTCTGGGGAAATATCGGTAACTGCTCCAAAATTAAGAGGAATTACTTGAGTAATTAGGCTTTCAATATCTCTTGACGAGTAAAATGCTTCTTTGGTCCTTGAAACATAGTCTTGTAGTACTGATATCATAATTGGAAAAGTAGGTTCAGTACAATATATGGGACCATCATATCCATATTTGCATAAGACAGGTACAGCTCCACAGTGATCAAGATGTGCGTGGGAAATAATAACCGCATCGATTTCATTCATGCCTATCCCATAAATATCCAATCGTGGCAATATGTCATTGTCTTCGTGTTGATTACTCTTGATACCGAAATCAAGCAGTATCTTACTCTCATGAGTAACGATCAACATTGCGCTTCTACCAATTTCTGAAAATCCGCCCAAACAAACAATACTTGCTTCTTCAGAACCAGCAAGTTTTTGTCTAAATATTTTTTCTCCAACTCGTTTATAGAAATTCATTCTTTCTTCTGACGAATTATGTAATATTTGATTCGTGAATCTTATGAGCTTCAAGTCACTTGGTACGCATCTATAAATTAATTTCCAGCCTGTTTTTTCAACTAGTGGAATTTCTAATTGGCTGAGCTCAGTTAGAGTTCTAAAATCATTTACAAAAACGGTTGCCTCCCCCAGAGCTGGATCAAAAAAAATTTCAGAAATAGTATTTGGATAAGAAGTGCTAGAACTAATTATTTGTTTGACCGAGTCTTCAGGAGACCGGATTGAGGTATCTGTTCTTATGACTATTCTCTTTTTTATTGAATTCACCATTTTAGAGATGATTTCTTGATTTTCCAAAAGCGTTGTAGGTTTTCTTGAATATAATACAATGAATGGTCCCTCGTATTCTATTTTGGTTATTTCAGATTCAGAGGGAAGATTATTTAGAATAGCGGCAACAATGTTTTGATTGCGTTCTTCATCCTGTACTCTATCATACATATCAATATTTCACTAAGTTATATTCTCTTCATGCAGAAGTTTGTATATTGGAATGTATGACGAGCTAAATAAAGCTTCTTAAACATCACGCACTTTGCAAGTCTTTCTTTACATTCCTGATATTTCCGGCTGTTATAATTTATTTCTAAACGGCTAAAATGATCTTAACTCCAAAGCGATAGAAATAAAACGAAATATAACAATAATATACCAAGACTAATTGACATCGGATCCCAATCATTTAATGGAATTACCAAGAAAGATACTAATTGGTAACGATGTAATCTATCAACTTGGATCATTCATAAGAGATTTAGATAATAAGACATCAATAGTCGCGGTCATCTCCGGAAATACTGTAAAAGCAAGAGTGGGAAAAGAATGCGTAGAAGCTCTTGATAGTTTATCTTTAAAGCACAAATGGATTGAGACACCAAATGCATCCATGAATGATATTAATTCTTCTCAATCGCTTGTTAGAAAAGAGCAACCCAATTTTATTGTAGGTGTGGGAGGTGGAAGATCGGTTGATGTTGCAAAAATGATTTCTTTTAATCTCAACATTCCATTCATCAGCGTACCCACTTCAGCATCACATGATGGAATTTCAAGCCCATTTGTTTCTATCCGTGGTAGGGATAAACCTTACTCACTTAAAGCGCATGCTCCAATCGGAGTACTAGCAGACACAAGACTCATTTCAGAAGCACCTTATAGACTCCAGGCTAGCGGGTGTGGGGATCTTATCGGCAAAATCACTGCGGTTAAAGATTGGGAGCTTGCGAGAGATGATAACAATGAATATTTTGGAAGCTACGCTGCAAATCTTGCAAATATGAGTGCGAAGATAATAATCGAAAATTCTAGCAAATTGAACTATCGTGCCAATATCAGGACAATTGTAGAGGCACTAATTAGTGCTGGGGTCGCCTCTTGTATTGCTGGCAGTAGTAGACCATGTTCAGGTTCTGAACATTTGTTTAGCCATGCATTAGAATATGTAGCAAAGACAAATTGTGGTCTGCATGGAGAGAGAGTTGGGATTGGTACAATAATTATGTCTAAAATTCATGGATTAGACCACGAGATTATCATAAAAACACTGCAGAATATTAAGGCTCCAACCACTGCTAAAGAGATTGATGTAACCGAAGATCAAATCGTACAATCATTATTAATTGCTCAATCACTCAGACCCGAAAGATACACTATCCTAAACAAAATCAAGATTGATAAGGAATCGGCTAGAAAAATAGCAAAATCGGTCAGTGTCATCTAAATAAAAAGAATTTTGGAACCAGATTTAGATGTCCTTGGAGACACCTACATTTCTAATTCCTATTTCTTTTGCGAGTTTGCTTCTTCCTTTGGTTTTGCTTCTTCCTTTGGTTTTGCTTCTTCCTTTGGTTTTGCTTCTTCCTTTGGTTTTGCTTCTTCCTTTGGTT
>DAIRDV010000112.1:0-4193 GCA_036795955.1 Nitrososphaeraceae archaeon
GTAAATTTCCAAAAACTTAATGCTCTCAACTGTGGGAATGAACTTGAACAATTCCGTGGAAATTGCCTTTTTTATGACCTGTAGCCCTTCTATTAGAAAGGACTCCTCCGGTAACGTAATTGCGATTTCGGATTTATCAAAAGATATTGAAATTTTGTCACCATCAACAGGGAGTCTTCTTTTGACAAGAGAAGTTGCTTTCTCTTCGTTAGTTTGTAAGACCTTGAGAATGTTGACGTTATAATTTAGCGTTTTTCCTGCCAATCTATGATTGAAGTCAACCTGAACTCGCCCAGATCCGATGAACCTGACAAGACCTCGTCTGTCATCTATGTCCACTACATCACCAGCTTTAATTTCGTCAGCCTTGTCGCCGAATTTTCTTTGTGGAATCATTCTAACTTTATTTGGATCCCTCAAGCCAAACGCCTTATCTGGAGGTATATCAACATCCAAAGCATCTCCAAGTTTTGCCGTCGATAGAATTTCGTCGAGGCCTTTCAGCACCCATCCTTCACCTATTGACACTAACCGGGGTTCATATTTTATGCTTGGATCATAGAGATTAGATTTTTTAGCATTTTCCTCAATAGTGGTCTCAAAAATTTCATCTGAATCCTTAACTTTAGCAGTATAGTCTATAAGAATAAGCGATCCTTTTTCCATTGTCACGAAATTTGCTGTCGGTTTACCATAATATTAAGCTTAACAACTTGCCATTATTGGGTCAACAAATTGTTTGCAACTGATAATCCATCCTTAATTGGAGGGACACCTAAAATTGACATTGATGATGAGATCGCAGAAAGAGTTCTCATGACGTGGTAACTGCTTACTTCACCCATGCATCCTACTCTAAAAACCTTTCCCTTTAGCTCTCCGAATCCCCCTGCTACTAACACCTTAAACTTTGATGATAACAACTCTCGAAATCTCTTGTCATCAATACCTGGAAGATAATTTACAGCTATTACAACATTACTTCTAGAATTTGCATCGGCAAATGGAGTGAAACCCAATGCTTCCAATCCTGAATAAAATGCACTAGCACATTTTCTGTGTCTCTCAATTCTATTTTGAATTCCTTCTTCGATAATAATATTTAGTGCCTCCTGATAAGCATAAAAGAGGCTAACGGCAGGTGTGAAAGGAGTTTCAAAACTGTCATTATAGTATTTGAAATATCGCTTTAGATTCAAGTATTGACTTGCCGGAGGATTCTCAATCATGTATTTTTTTGCTTCCTTACTTACAGAAATGGGGGCTATTCCAGGGGGCGCTGCCAAAGCTTTCTGAGTTGCGGTGAAACAAATGTCTACATTCCACTTGTCTACTGGTAATTCATCACCACCGAGAATTGACACTGCATCTACTACAAAAAATGCACCGTGGGCCTTGCAGATATCACCTAATTTAGATAAATAGCGCAAAGTAGTCCCAGTGGATGTTTCATTGTAAACCACGTATAACGCCTTAACCTTGGAGTTTTTTTCAAAAGCTTCTTGTATCTTTTCTATTGGTGGATTTTGTCCATATGGTGAATTTATCCTGACAGTTTTTCCACCATAATTATCAATAAGATCTGCAAGCCTAGTACTAAATTCACCGTTTACTGGTATGATCACCACATCATCCTTTTTTATGAGATTTACAACGGAAGTTTCGACTGCACCGGTACCTGATGTTGTAAGTACAACAATATCATTTTCAGTTTCAAATACTTTTTGTGTCTTGCTTACGATATCTTTGTATAATTTTCTAAAATCTTCGCTTCGATGATTTATCATCGGGGTGAGCATTGCGTTAATAACTCTATTAGGAACATTGGTCGGGCCTGGAAGCATTACAAGGTATTCCAATTACAGTCATGAAAAGATTATAGCCAATATTTATAATTACGTAAAAATTGGAAAAAGTCATAAATGATTTTATTTAGCCTTAAATTATGCCTACCGAACGTGCCAGGAGAATACTTGATTCAATAGTTGGAAGTGGATTTAATGCATTAATGGTTTTCAAACCAGAGAATATTTTTTATTTGACTGGATTTTGGGGAGAATCTGTGGCCATTTGCACACATGATGAAACCAAATTATTCGTTCCCAAGTTAGAAAGTAGTAGGGCGTCAAATGAGTCAAAATATTCTGAAATTATTACTACTGAGCGCGGTGTAGGATTGATCAAATCAATAATACCCTACTTGACCAATCAAAGATTTTATTCCGATTGTAGTGACTATGAAACAATTCAAGCTATTTTACCGAATATTGATAACAGTAAGTTTGTGTTAGATGAAAATCCATTTCGAAATTCTAGAATTATTAAAGATGAATACGAAGTTGAAAAAATCAAGGAGGCATCGCAAATAATAGACAAGCTGTATGAAATATGCAAAGAGGAGATAAAAACAGGTATTACCGAAAAGCAATTGCAGTCAAGATTACTCTTTGAAGCAATGAATCTCGAAGCAACATCTACGTGTTATCCTTACACTCTAAATCCATTCATAATTGCTGGTGGACCTAATAGCGCTCTACCTCATTTCGAAACGTCAAACAGAGAATTTACCAGTGGGGATTTGATAGTTGTAGATTTGACCCTGAGATATAAGGGGTACATTTCCGATGCCACTCGTACATTTTCTTTAAACAAGATAGATCCTACAATGTCCCGGGTGTACGATCTTGTCAGGAAATCTCAGCACCTGGGATTGGAAAATATAAAGGAAGGAGTTCAGTGTGGAAAAGTTGACGAGGTATGTCGTACAATAATATCAGATGAGGGATATGGGGACAATTTTATTCACTCTACCGGACACGGAGTAGGACTGGAAGTTCATGAACAACCATGGATTCGTCAAAATGAACCAAAGAAACTATCTAGGGGAATGGTTGTTACAGTTGAGCCTGGTGTTTACATAAATTCCAAATTTGGTGTAAGAATAGAAGACACAGTATTAGTTAATGATAGTGTTAAAGACCTGGTCCTAACTAATTTTACGAAGGAGTTACTAATTCTATAAACAAAAATTCATTATTATACAAAGTTAAGTTTTTTTGAGATTATCGTTACTATTTTTTTAGCTATTTCCCTCTTTGATTCAAGTGGAATATGAATAATGGTTTTTTCTTTATCTATTATGTAGATCTCGTTGGAGTCAGAACCAAAGTGGCATCCTTTTCTTGAAACATCATTTGCTACGATTAGATCACCATTACATTCCTTAAGCTTTGTAAAAGCTTTTTTTACCAATACTCCTTCTGAAACATCGTATTCCGCTTTGAACGCCACCAAAAATATTTTTTTGTCAAAATCCTTTATTCTGTCGATAATTTTTGGAGTTGGAATGAGTTTAATAGTTGTAATTCCTTTTCGAGTATCCATTTTGTGGTGGAATTTTTTCCCGGAATTTGCAACTGTAAAATCAGCGACTGCTGCAGTATGAAAGACAATATGTTGCTTCTCTTTCAAAATTCTATCTTTCACGACGTTTAGCATTTCTTCAGTGGTACTAACTCTTAGGATGTTCATTCTTGAATCATCTCGGATATCCAAGGAGCCATGGCCGTAAACAAAGGTTACATTGTAGCCTTTATCTGCACAGTATTGTGCAATATTCAAACCCATTTTTCCAGAGCTAAGGTTGGTCAAAATCCTGATCGAATCAACGTGTTCAATAGTCGAACCTGCCGTTACCAATACATTCACTCCAGACTTAATTTTTCCCTTCTTATTTGCAATATTGCTGATTACAAATTGCAAAACCTTATCTGCAGAGACGACTTTGGCTTTATCTTCTGATATCGAAGGTTCTAATATGGACACTCCTAATGACTTTAATTTCTTGATATTGTCACCTATGATGACGTTTTCATACATGGCCTCATGCATTGCGGGAGCAATAACAATCGGTATTTTTGCCCCGAATGCTACACTCAGAACAGTGGTTACGGGATTGTCTTCTATTCCATTGGCGAATTTACCAAGAGTGTTAGCAGTGCAAGGATATACAATAATTAGATCTGATTTTCCATAGTTGGCAAGGGCGATGTGTTCAAGGTCTGATGTTAATTCGGTAACAGTTGTGTTTCCTGTAGCCCAACTCATTATTTCTGCCGTTAGTAACTTGGAATTTGTTGATTTTGACATCACCGGATGGACTTCTGCTCCATTTCGCATCAGCATTCTACTAA
>DAIRDV010000113.1:0-4169 GCA_036795955.1 Nitrososphaeraceae archaeon
CAGAAGTAGCATTTGAAAGTCCACTCATAGCCTCGCCTGTTGCATTAGCGGTGGCCTCCATTGCGTTTCCTGTTGCAGAAGTAGCATTTGAAAGTCCACTCATAGCCTCGCCTGTTGCATTAGCGGTGGCCTCCATTGCGTTTCCTGTTGCAGAAGTAGCATTTGAAAGTCCACTCATAGCCTCGCCTGTTGCATTAGCGGTGGCGTTCTCAGCAGTATTAGCTATGTTTTGTGCCTGATTCATAGTCATATTTGTTGCATTTTGAGTTGCATTAGCTGTAGCGTTCATTGCAGTCCCTGTCGCATTAGCTGCATCACTCATCAAGTTCGTTGTATTTGATGGAATCGTAGGGCTGGACGGAACGGTCTGTGCATTTGCAATGAAATTTGAAAGCACAACAATAGTGGTCATCATGAACAGTATTGACAAATATCCTTTACCAATCATAACATTTTAAAATAAATACTGTCTTTTAATGGTTTGCAGAAATTCTAATTCCCGCATTTATAAATGAAATATTTATCTTTTTTACAAAATAATTAATAAAATCCGCATTGAATTGAAAATGACAATGATTATCGATTCAATGTAACAATTTCGATTAGAATTTAGTTATTATGCAGGATTGACCTGGCTCGTTTGAAAACTTGTATCCACATTGCCCATGTTAATTTTTGCGTATTTGTGTTCTGTAGACTGGGATGATATGAAACTATTAGACGTTTGTCATTTACTTGGTAATCGGCCAAATGACGGAATTTCAATTTTTTTAGATTGCTAATCTTGCAGTATGTTCGAAATGCTATTGATCCCAAAGTTATTACAATTTTTATCCTTTTAAATAACTCAAACTCACTTTTTAAAAACTTTGAACAATTAGCAAGTTCTGAAGGCAGTGGTTTGTTTGACGGTGGTGCACATCTAATACAAGAAGTGATGAAAACATTGTTGAGATGTAATCCATCATTTGAAGAAGTACTAGTAGGCATATTTGAAAAGCCCGTTTCGTAAAGTGCTCTAATTAACCATTCCCCTGAATGATCTCCAGTAAACAATCTGCCAGTTCTGTTGGCCCCATGAGCCGCTGGCGCTAGACCAATTATCAGTACTTTTGCATTTGGATCTCCAAATCCAGTAACAGGTTTAGACCAGTATGTTTGATTTGAAAATCGCTTAACTTTATTCTTACCAACCGTTTGTGTGTATTGTACTAACCTATTGCAAAGAGTGCAGTTTATAATATCATTATTTATACTATCAAGGGTAACCAAATAGTTCATCTTGCAGTACTATTTTTCTAAACTGTGCTCGATAATGTAGAGCTATTTCACCAGTAATTTATTCTGGTACTGAATCAGAGACCAATTTGCCATTTTCAATTTTGATGAACAAATACCTATTATCTTTAAAGATCAATGTAATCTCATCCTTCTGTTCTTCTACATCAAGTAATTCTTGTCCTTTGATACCATCAAACTTTGCCATGAGTGATTGTTCATAATTGACTATATTTATATTAAGACGAAAAATGCCAAAGAATTGATTTTATTTTTTCCTAACTTTTACAACCTTTGTTTCTGCACGCAGCTCGACTGGGTCAGTATAAAGATGCTTACCCCACGAAACTTTGATAGCGACTTGGATCTCATTGTCCCCTTCTTTCAGCTTATTACTATCAAGCTCCATAGTTTTAGTTACATCAAACAACAGAGACTTTGCTTCTTCAATTGTCAATGGATAATGAGGTGTTTCATCCTTGATAACAGAGACCCACACCCTGTATGAAATTTTGGGATTTCTCGTCCAGAATAGGACTGCTTTTCTCACAAATTTTGCCTTGTCAACTGAATTTCGGCCTGCTTTAAGATCTAAAGATATTGTAAGCCTAAATCCATTATCATGTTTGTCATAAGCTCTTTCCCAATTTTTTTGAGAAAAACTTTCCCTTATCAGGCCATCTATATTGAAGCTTAAACTTAGGGTCAAAATCTCGTTGGATCTTATACTATCATGAGACGAACCAATTTTAATATCTGAAATAGAGCTTGTCTTCAATAAGCTTCGCAGATGGTATAATTTATATCTTCAATAAGTAGTTGTCTGTATAATGCAGGCGGAGTTAGAAAATTATAAATCCAATGAAATTAATTTGAATGTAAGCGAAGATATCTCGATTCTCTATATAGTACAACATGAACTTCTGAACGAAAAGGAAGTAGAATTTGCGGGTGTTGTATTGAAACATCAGCTAAAAGACGATTTTAGTTTCAGAATTGTGACTAAAAAAACCAAACCGATGGAAGTTTTGCACAAGGCATTACAATCATCTTCTGATAATGCGCTCAAAATTAAGGACATGATTGATACAGCAGTAACCAATGAAAAGAGTGCTGGGTCTTGAAGTTTTGTCCAAATTGCGAAAGTAGGATGAAACCAAGAATAGAGGAGAATATATTAATCTGTCCAAAATGTGGTTTCACAGAAGCGAAAAACGAAATTAAATCAATTCCCTTAATAGAACAAAGTGGAGCTAGTCTCAAGATAGTTGAGTCTGAAAAAGGTCCCAGTGCCCTGCCGACTACCAGTATTGATTGTCCCAAATGTGGAAACAACTTAGCGTTCTGGTGGATGTTACAAACAAGATCTGCAGATGAAGCTACTACTCAATTTTATAGATGTACTCAATGTAGCCATACCTGGCGAAATTATGCATAAGGATATTCTGAATATTTTTTTAGACGTCAACTAACAAAATTATCACGTATTTGCTGTTAAAGCATTGAGTTTAGTCTGTAAAGGTCTGCCTATTTACTAGATTGCTATTGTAATGAATTTCTAAAAAATAGGAATGTTTAAAATGTTTTAAATCTGCCTCTTGATTGATAAAGTTGGTATTTTTAGCGAAGACAAAAACACCTGATGAATGGAAAGCTGTAACTTCAGCAATTTCCACATTAGTTGATGAAGCCACCTTTGAAGCAACTGTCGAAGGTTTGTCATTTAGAGGAATGGATCCTTCTCACGTTGCGTTAATTGATATCAGCTGGCCAAATTCAGCTTTTGGTGGTTACGAATGTGACTCTGCACTAAAATTTGGAGTCAGAATAGATGAATTTTCAAAATTGATGAAAAGAGCTGAGAAAAAAGATGCAGTTGAAGTTTCTGTTGAAGAGAATAGTATGCTTCATATTAAAATCTTAAATGGGTATAGAAGAGAATACAAAATGCGATTAATAGAAAGTACTGGAGGTTCAACCCCACTACCAAAATTAAATTTCAATTCGAAAGTAATCATAACCCCAGCGTCATTTGATAAAATACTTTCTGATATTGAGGTAGTATCAGAATATATTTCAATAGAGTCTGATGAAAAGAAAATTATCTTTTCTGGAAAAAGTGATTCTGGAGAAGCTGACATAGTTATTGAATCTGGAAGCGAAGGCCTTGAAGAACTGCAGGTTAAGGAGAAAAGTAAAGCCACTTACAGCCTGGATTACTTGTCAAAAATTACCAAAGCAATAAGTGCTTCTGGCGGATCCCTTGTACTGGAATACTCTACAAAGATGCCATTGAGGTTAGAATTTAGAGTCGCAAATGTAGGAAGAATTCATTTCTATTTAGCACCAAGAGTACAGGATTAGCCTTTTTTCATTTACTGCGTATGATATCATCAATATTACAAAATGATTTGATTGAATGTAAATTCTCCCAGACAAAGCGTATAAGTATCAATTAAAATCAAGACAAATCAATATAGATTGCCCCATCCTTCTCAGATACTGGAAAGAGTAACAAATCTCCAGATTTAGTCCAATTGGGGTTTTGATCCTGCCACTTACTTGGTATATGCAATAATTTTCCACTAACAAGATCATATTCAAAATCATGCATATAGCATATTATCTTCGTTTCTTTCAAGTCACTTTTTGAAAGAGAAGCTCCTCGATGAGGACATGAATTGTCAAGTGCAAAAAGGCGATCATTGGATCTACAGACAAGAATATTATTTCCTTGAATCGACATTGCCTTCATGGAATTATTAGGAAGTTCCTCACTATTGCATACTTTATATTCCATTAGTGAGTAGTAGACTGTTTTTATTCTATAAATTCATTTTTAATGCGAACCATATTTTATTAATTGTGTAAAAAGACAGTACCATATCATT
>DAIRDV010000114.1:0-4159 GCA_036795955.1 Nitrososphaeraceae archaeon
TATTTCAAATGAATATTTTCTTTCGTCCCCTTTGTTCCATTGCACTGATAGTCCACAAATAGATTGTGGCTCATGAAGACTAATCTCTACCCAAGGATTTTTACCATTGTAAGACCACCACGTAGATGAAGATCCGTCAATTGCCTCAGTTGGTGGATGATAGTCAGATGGATCAGTTTCAAAACCGTTCGCAGTGATATTCTCGATCTTCAGCTCAATACATCGCGAATCCATTTCCCCTACACCGCTTTGTTCATCAGTAGGCGGTAATCCACCAGGCGGTATTCCTCCACCATTTTGTTCATCAGTAGGCGGTAATCCACCAGGCGGTATTCCTCCACCACTTTGTTCATCTCCTAATGGAATTCCACCAGGCGGTAATCCACCTTCTGGCAAAGCTCCACCATAAGTCGAACCTTCGGAAGATGCCAACGTATTATTTGTTAAAGCAAGACCCTGTTCTCCCACTGGGCTTACAGTACATGAGGGCAAAAGTTCCATGTTAGGTCCAGGCAAATCCGAACATGGTACGAATGAATCAACAATTCCCAATAGTGGCTGACCACCAAAATGATGATTGGTTTTGTTGTCATCTAAAGATATGGATAGTATCTTGCGATCGTTAATTGTAATAACGGTGGGAACTTCATACCATGATACTCTGTTATTTGACCCTACATCCGTAATGCCCTTTATGATTATTTGATTGCCAGGTCCACTCATTGGTAATGTTTGTATATTCCCCGCAGCGGGCCTAAGGTTTATCAGTTCGTGAGTATGTGCATTAGTTCCGCTACTATTGTACCACGTCATTTTAGTTTCAAAAGCCGTAACATTGCCGTTATTCAAAATAATGCTCCAGTTTCCCGTAGCTAGCCATTTGCCGTTTGGAAGTGCCATGACCGAATTTATTTTCCCACTTGCAACAAAACCGGATGGTGCTTGTGATCCTCCAGCGCTCTGATTCGAAACGGGTGAGCCGGATATTATCAGATTTTCACTGTTTGGGACCAGAGCGGTTTCATTACCTAATTGAGAAAAAGCAAAATTATTATAATTTAATAATAAAATCAATGAAGTCACTAATGCTAACAAACTTAACGCGATTTTAATTGTCATGAGGTTTTGATTTGCAAAGATCCATTTCACTTCACTATTCATAATTTATCAACTAATGCTTGGGTAACGGGTATTCTTAAAGGTTAATGTGAACTAATTTAAAAATGGGAACATGCATTCAGATATGCATGTGTTACAAATATTAGAACACTAAAGTCTTTTATATTACTGGGGCCACACTGAAATATTGAAAAATGCCCTAATTGTTTTGTCCAGTTCTGCGGTAATGATAATGTTCATTAGTCTAGCATTTAACAACTTTGCCCTATCTAACCCAATTGAAATAAAGACCTCATATATCCCCAACAATTTTTATCCTTTGAAAATGATTGATTCTCTTGCATTACCAAAGTATGAAACTTTTGCTGGCAACGATCCAGGTATTTCGCAGATGAATTCAGCTAGGTTTACTACCGTTAGCTCGGATTCATCAAGAACAGTACGAACTGATTTTGGATACTACCACGGATTTAAATTTCCAAATTCTTACACTAATGACTATAAGGTAATTCCGGATAAATATATCCCTGATTTCATTTACAGTGGAGATCTTAAATTCTCGACTAAAGGACGTTGTGGAGGAATGGCTTTTGCTGCGCTTGATTATTTCTATGCTCATAAAATGATACCAGGTTATACTAGCACGCCTTCGAATGATAATCCATTATCAATGTATATTTTGGACCGATTACATGATAGCCTAGACATAAGTTTTACAGGAATCCTTAAAGCACTAGGAAGTATAGCGCTTAGTGCATCACCGGCAGGTTCCATAAGCGATCTGGACGTGGTACCAAGATACGTATATTTGACTATGGCACCAACCGAGAATAAAGGTACAATTCTTGGGAAATGTACCATAGGTTGTTTGCCAGGAATAAGGCCATTAACGGATAGTGAAGTTTCCAAAGCTGTACACATTCTTGACCAAAAAAAGCCAGTTGTTCTGGGACTAATACGTGCATCTAGTATAGGAGATATTGGACTTAATCATCAAGTCGTAGCCTACGGATATTATTATGATAAGGCATACAACGGTTACACCTTTAACATATGGGATAATCGGTTCCCAAATAAGGAAGTAGAGGCTACTTGGTATCCTGGAGTGCAGTATGGTAAGTTATACTATTGGGAGCAACATTTTGTACAAGGGAAAGGTTTCGTTAAAGAACTATTATCAGATCCAGGTCAGTGGAGAGGCTTCTTTGTTGAGGATTATTCTCCAAAGACACCTCCCAATATTCCTATTGATATAGATTACGATGGGATTGTGGACTCACAGGATAACTGTCCTAGTACACCTAATCCAGATCAAAAAAATACTAATGGTGACGAATATGGTGATGCATGTCAAATGGGCGATCAAGATAATGATGGAATAACTGACTTTAAAGACAACTGTCGATATGCTGCAAATCCTGATCAAAAAGATGAAGATAATGATGGCGTTGGCGATCCATGTGAAAATATTATTTTATAATCACATAGGAGCGAGCCTAGGTGTGTGTTGCAAGCTGTTCTCTCAATGAAACCATATCTACCAGATTCCAACGCTCTATGATTTTTTCATTTCGAAAAGAAAATTCGGTCATGCCATTGACTTTGAACTGTCTTCCAGTTGGTTGAAGATCCTCAAAATCACCTTTGTGTGTGCCAGTTAGATAGTATCTGCCTACAACCTTGTTTCCTTCAATAATGATATCTTCAAAGATAATTCTTATGTCAGGAAATGCCTTCCATAGAAAATAAATGAACTGTTTGAATCCTTCCTTATCTGTGGGAAGATTTGGAGGAAAACCGTGAATAGTCAACGATTCGTCATAAAAATCAAAATATGATGATTCTCTCACTTTAGGGTCGTTGAATGTATCTGCCAAATTTCGCACAATTTCTCGCAAGTGTTCTAATGAAGACATAATTGACAACCATTTGATGCATTTTAATAATCTTTTCTTCTAAATATTTTATCTAACGACTAGACTATCTATGACTTAAATTACAAACTCTATCCCTGATGCCTTTAGTAATTTACCGTGTTTTTATCAAGTCTTTTGATTAACAATATTTATTTCATATGTTACCTCAGAACGATAAAATGGCTGTTCTCCTTTGACATGAATCATATATTTTCCTACGGGTAACGGTTTTAGAAATACCCAATAGCCATCTGCTACCGCCTGAGTCGGCCCACTCGGGACATTAAAAATATTATCTTTAGAGACAGACAAGTCAAAAAGATCTGCTTTGATTCTCTGATAGGGAAGTGAAGTTCCGTTTAACTCTGCTCCCACATATGTTGCTGCAGCCAAATCCGAATCAAGGGTTTTCTTTAAATCATCCTCACCCTTAGCATTTGGGAAATCAGAGAATGAAATTTCTGCATTAAGTACGGGAAAAAGGATTGGCTTTCCAAATGGTATCGTTACTGTGCGATTACCCACTGAATTGTACGCACCACTCAGGAAAAATACAGGTTGGTCAGCAGGTTGAAATTTCATCAGAGCAGTACCATTAGGATCAAGAAGTGGATTATTAAAATATCCAGAAAACGAGTAAGCCCATTTCCACCACTTGGCAGTCCATTCTGGTATGGTTGTATTGTATGGGATTGCACTATTGTTAAACATAAATGACCCTATTTGATTTTTAGATAATTCTGCTGATGTATTTTTAGCAAACATGGGAATCACAGTAACTGTTACCACCAGTAACAGTATCAAAATCAAACAATTATTGGAACAAATGTTTGGAGTCATATTTTCACTTATCGCGTGTTAGTGTATAAACTTAATTATAAGAAAAATTGTATATTTGGATTCAAAAATACACGAATTTTATATAATCTGATGTAATATCTTAGATTTCCATAATAAAACCATAAAATTTAAATAATTCCTATCCTGACATCAAAATAAGATGTTGAAGTCGATGAAGAGAAGAATAGCAATCCTGGGAGCAATGCTAACCGGAGGAGTAACGATAGCAATTTTACTTGGAGCTGGTTCAGCCCCTGAAGTAATGGCGAGACATAATTAAATGT
>DAIRDV010000115.1:0-4072 GCA_036795955.1 Nitrososphaeraceae archaeon
TTGGCTTTTGCCCATTTTGAAATTTCTTCGACCTTTCCTTCAGAAGGATTTCGTAAAAACAAAGAATCAGTGTCTCCGTATACTACCTCTATACCTGATTCTTTGCATTTCTGTATTGTTTTAGTAATAATACTTCGTCCAATAGCTGCCGTGGCATCGGCAACTGGCAAACAGTAGAGTGGAAATATTTCAGCTCCCATAACACCATAACTAGCGTTTAGAATTACTTTAATTGCTTGACTGACAACCGTGTATAATTGACGTTCCTCTGGAGAGATTGTTTTATCTTTTGATAATTGTTTATAGTAGTTAACTCGAAGGTCTCTTAGTGACCCTATTAGAAGGGAGGTTATTCCTTTCTTTTGATTGCAAGTCCAGTAATCAGTATCAGGAATCTTTTGTTTGGGATCTTGTCTGCATGATTCATGAGGACAGTTTACTGTTTCATATGATAAATTATGGACCTTTATGATACTAGGATATAGACTGGCAAAGTCAAGCACTGAGACGTTGAAGTGGATTCCAGGTGTCGGCTCTACTACAAGTCCCCCTCTGTACTTTTTTTCTTTAATGATTGCTGACGAAGAGGCTTGCCCTTTGAACCGCAGCTCTTCACTATGAGGAATCAGTGCGTTAATCTTTCTATGTTCATAGAACAACATTCCCCTTATCCACTGGTTTACACCCACTCTGGAGAGATCTTCAACAGAAAGTCGAGATATCCTAGCAATGACAAACAGAAGTTTGAGTAAGAGATTGTCATTGAAGCTCGTTAGTCTAAATGTTAATTCAGTATCCTTAAGGCAATATTGAGCCAGCTTCTGAATAGGAAGATCGCCTATGTTGCCATCAAACTCGATTTTAGTATCATTAAGAAGAGCTTCTGCTATTGCATTGAGCCTGAATTCTGAATATTTATGACTAAAGGCGTAAATTTGTATAGACCTATTTTGAAATGTCCTAAATAAATCAATATGAACTCCATGTTTTACTTGAGCTGGTTCTGTCTGGATTCCTTTCTTTACGAATGTATCCTTCTTTACCACGAGAGGTATTTCTTCTTTTGGTATTATGCTATGGTTTACAGGATCAATTTCCGGATCTTGAGATCTTTCATAAAGGTATGGTATATCAAAATCATCACCATTAAAGGTAACTAAAACACTATATGACCAAATTACCTTGAATGTTTTTTCTAAAAGCTCTTTTTCCGTCTTGCACATTTCTGCTTCTGGGATTAACGGTGTTCCGTCGTTGGGATTTTTGTCTTGGTCAAGAAGAAATACTTTACGAAATCCATCATTTGAGACAATTCCAACTGCTGTAATTTTTCTGTCGTGTTCTCGTGGAACTGGCATTCGTCCCTCTTCTGAATCTACTTCAATATCAAGGGCTATTCTTTTCATTTCAGGTATTGGCTGATTGAGCAAATCCGCCCATTCTCTCACATATTCTCTATATTTGTCATTTCTTGCCTCTTTGCTTTCGAGTATTTTATCCCATAGAAAATTCTTAAGGGCATTGTGTACTATTTCAGACATAGAATAGGGGTCTTGTATTATTTGGTCTCCTTTCCTAGTATAGTATGAACCTGGAATTAATCTAGTATCGTAGAGATAGTTTTCATGATATTTGATATTGGCTTCCCAAACATCGAGTTTTTCTCTGATGCCACCCTTTCCACCAATAGAAAGAGGGTCAGGAGCAATTATTTTTATTGCTTGGATTTCTTTGTCTAACATGAGATCTAATTTTGGTATTACTTTTAACTGGAATTTCTTTTCAGTTGCTGCGATTTCTTCGGCTCTTTCCTTGTTTTCCAATTTAGTATAACAATAGGGTTTATGATCTGTCTTATCTTGCCAAAAGTATATCATGTGCAATGTAGGATCGTAAAATTTCAGTTGAACCTTTTGATTTTCACCAGAATAAATAGCAGATATTAACATGACACGAGTATTTTCGGGAAGCTCCTTCCAATAGCTTAGATTCTGTTTATCATTTTGAAGAAGGGGCGATTGATCCATTAGATTCACTGTGGTAGTTTCAAATATAAAAAAAGGATAATTATCTTTTGCTACTGACAACCAAAATTTTGCAAGCTACAATGTTTGCTGTTTAGATTGTTATTGTATTGCTGCGTCTTTCTTTTCTTTTGATAGCAAAAATGCCTATAATGTATAATGCAATCATGGGTAGAGCAACAAACCACATTGTTACACCGCTACCATCAGGCGTTATTACAGCACCAAAGATTGTAATGATTATTATCGCATACCTAAAGTTCTTTTGCCAAAACTTTGAATCTGTCAGACCGCCCAAAGATAGTGCATACATTAATACCGGAAGCTGAAAGGCAATGCCAAAACCCAATATGAATTGGAGTACAAATGTAATAAAATCATTGACCGTAAGAAATGTCTCAGCACCTATTGATTCCCCATACTTGTAGAGAAAGTTGAGTGTGAATGGGATTACAAGAATGTATGAGAATACAACACCGAAAATGAATAATACAAAGATTGGCAAGATTATTTGCAGGATATTTAATTTTGAAAATGGGGATCTGCTTTTTTTATCCTGTTCTATTATAGACTCATTTTGTATATCATTAGAATCTTGATCGTCTGATGCTGAATCCCTGTCTTTGGTTTTTCTATTGATTAATACTTGATCAAATGCCGGGGAAAAGAACCCAAATATTTCCCTGATTACAACTGGAAGAGAACAAATCAAGCCTATTAGCAAGGAAATATGAACCTGTGCAAAGAACACTTGACCGGGAGCTGTTTGAATAAGCTTTACCTCAGGCGGAAGTAGCGTATCCTTCATGAAAGCTGTCAGCTGTAGGGCTACGTTGTTAAATGGATCTGGATACGGATAGTATATCATCAAATGATTATGATGGCCTGCTATATCGAGAGAAGGAAGTTCAATCGGTAATACTGCCGCCTTTATGCCAAAACTCATTGCAAAAATAGTAAGTATAGCGATGCAAATTACGATATGAATCATTCTGATTCGTAATTCATCGATATGTTCAGTTATTGACATTCCAGACGAAGACATTACGGTGTCCGCAATTAGGCAATCAGGTTATAATAATTATGTTGATGCTATGCGAAGGCCTCTCGGGGTAATGAATAGCCTTATGATGCTATTTGCCACTATAGTATTATATCTAAATCCTTTTAGAAGGTGAAAACCAACGTCAATACATGCAATATCACAAGGCTTCCATTATCGGTCATGAACGATCTAAAAAGGCGCAGCTAAAGCTATTTGATTACACAGGATATGCCATGCTAACGTACACCACAAAACAAGATAGCAATGGGTTTGCGCCCGTCGGCGAAGAAATGCTAGTAGCTAAAATGGAAAGAGATGCTCAGACCATGTTGTTTCTGTGTGATAATGATGGTTACGCCAAGGCCCAATCAAAACCGTTACCAAAAGACAAAGCTGACGAGGCTTTAAAAAAAATGTTAGATGATGGCATCTTGGAATTTAAGGGTCAGTTAAAGACAGTCACGTAATATGAGCTTGAGTGCTCTTGCTAATTATAAAGGATTTGAATTCAATAAACGTAAATTCATAGTATATAGCTCTCACATCGTTACCTTTTCGAATACCATTTAAAGCAAATTATTGCTCAACGTTATGAAATGCCTATGATTATACCATTCCAATAATGGCATAAAAGATTAGATAGTAATCTTTGTTCCGCTTTGAATATTTTTCATTACAAAGTTCCTAATTACTTTAGTGTCTGATTTTATGACCCATGTAGGAATTTTGGATCTCTCTATTACCTTTAATGCAACAATGTCCATAAGATCATAACTTCCTGCCTGAGTGCTCTCAGTATTCAATAGTTCCATGCATTTTTTTATCGTAATTTCTTTGAACATTTTTGCTTTAGGATTTTTGTTAGGATCAGAATCATAAATTCCGTCAACATCTGTTGCATTGAGGAATCTTTCAGCTTTGATTTTTTCGCAAATAAGCGCAGCAGTAGCATTTGTACTCTGACCCGGATGAAGTCCACCACTTACAATAATTTTTCCAGACT
>DAIRDV010000116.1:0-4055 GCA_036795955.1 Nitrososphaeraceae archaeon
GCGAATTTTTTTCCAATGTTGCCCGCAGGGGCCAATCCTAGACCGCCAACAACCTGTGCTGCCTCATCTGAGAGAATGTCACCAAATAGATTTGTTGTCAGTATTACATCAAATTTTTCTGGATTCCTTATCAAATTCATAGCGCATGCATCAACATAAGATTCACTGAATTCTATATCAGGGTATTTTTTTGCAATATCCTTACTAATTCTGGAAAACATGCTATCACCTAACCTCATAACATTTGACTTGTGAACACAAACAACTTTTCTCTGTCCATTTTTGACTCCTCTCCTTACGGCTTCTTCAAAGGCGTACTCGGCTATTTTTCTTGACGCCTGCGCAGTTGTTAGTCGTATTCCCACCACCGCATCATCTCCTATCGGAAATTCCCAGCCCAGGTAAACATCTTCCGTATTTTCTCTGACAATCACCAAATCCACCGAAGGATTAAGAGATTTTACATTAGGATATGATTTTGCTGGACGAATGTTGGCGTACAATTCAAAATATCTCCTAAGAACAAGAATTACATCTGCTGCATGTTCTCCTACTGGTGCCTTCAAACAAACCTCTGATTTTTTTATGGCATCGAATGAAAAATCTGGCAATGCCTTATTGTACTTTACCAAAGCATTGTCCCCTGCCTCTACATCGACTATGTCAAATTTGATGTCACAAGAATCGCTAATTTTATTCAAAAACATCGTAGCTGAATTCGCAAGGTCAGGACCAATCCCATCCCCATTAACCAATGAAATACTGTATCTTGTCAATAGTAATGAACCTAAATCAAAATGAATTTAATTTTTTGAGTATAGAACTTTTCTTAGCATTAGTTTATTTATTGCGTCTATCATTGCTTCAACGGATGCAACTACTACATCTTCGCCGGATTTTTTGGAAGAAACAATATTACCATCTAGATCTTCTGCCTTTATCGTAACTTCTGCCATTGCATCTGATCCTCCCGTTATAGATCCAAGTCGATATTCTCTTATCCGTATATTTGCCATATCTACTGCGATTTTTTGTATTGCTTTGAGAGCCGCATCTACAGGTCCAACTCCGGTTTCTGATGCTACCAAGTCTTTACCGTGAGTGTTCAACCGTATCACTGCAGTGGGAATGATATTCATGCCAGTAATAATATGAAAATCATAAAGTTTGAATTTCTCTTCAAATTTACTACTGCCCATTATTTCTCCCGCGATTGACAAAAGTTGTGATGTGGTAATAGATTTTCCCTTATCTGCTATGTCTTTTTGTTTTTCAATTATTTTGTGCAATTGATCATCTGTAGGTTGTATCCCAAAATCATTCAAAATTGCTCGAATTCCGTGGGCGCCGGCATGCTTACCTGCCTGCAACCATCTTTTCCGCCCTACCAATTCAGGACTAATCGGCTCATATGTCAACGGATTATTTATGATACCGTGTGTATGAATGCCGGATTCATGACCAAAAGCATTCTCTCCAATGATAGCCTTATTGGGCTGCACTATCACACCCATTGTATTTGATACAAATTTTGAAATTTCATAGAGTAAATTTACTTTTATATTGTGTTTTATAGAATACAAACACTGTAGCCCCATGACGAATTCCTCCAAGGAAGCATTTCCTGCCCTTTCACCGAGTCCGTTAATGGTAACATGTGCACAAGAAGCTCCCGCATTTATTGCTGAAATTGAGTTTGCAACTGCTAGTCCAAAATCATTATGACAGTGGACACTAATTGGGGTATTCATCTTTGACCTAATCTCCTGGACTAGGGATGTCATATATTCGGGTGTTGAATATCCAACTGTGTCGGGAATATCAATCCTGTCTGCACCCGCTTCACTCACAGCTTTAAAAACATCAATGAGAAATCTTCGATCAGACCTTGTTGCGTCTTCTGCAGAAAATTCGACTTTTAGTCCATGTGTTTTTGCATATTCTACTGCCCACAGAGCTTTTTCCATAACCTGTTCCCTAGACATTTTTAATTTGTATTGCATGTGTATATCCGATGTAGCAATGAAGGTATGAACATAATTTACACCGCAATCTATCGCTGAATCAATATCTGACTTGATAGTTCTTGCCAGAACACAGATTTCTGTATTCAAGTTTTCCTTTACAATGTTCTTTACCCCTTCTTTTTCACCGTCAGATACTACTGGGAAACCAGCCTCTATTGTATCTACACCCAGCTCAGATAGTTTAATTGCAATCTTCAACTTTTGTTCCGGTGTTATTGAAACCCCGGGAGTCTGCTCACCATCTCTCAGTGTGGTATCAAATATTCTTACTTTTTGAGTTTCCATAATTCATTCCCCTCTCTGAAGAGCGGAAACACCGGTCCTTGCCATTTCAACTATTTCATATTGTATTATTAGATTCTTAAATGCATCTATTTTATCAGGAGTCCCAATGACCTCTACCGTCACAGACTCTTTTCCTATGTCCAATATGTTCGCTCTAAAAACATTTGCAAAATTAATAATCTCGTTTCTGTTGGTAAAGTCTTTGGCTCTTATCTTTATGAGTGCCAATTCCCTATATACAGTATTATTGATATCCAGAACTTCAACTTCAACAATATCAATGAGTTTTCGCAATTGTTTCACCAATTGATCCAGTATTGCTTCGTCTATTCTTGTTGTGATGGTCATTCTCGACAAGTCTGGTTTCTCGGTGGTACCTACTGTTATACTTTCAATATTGAAATTTCTTGCTCTAAACAAATTGGTTATTCTGAATAATACTCCGGGTTTATTCTCAACAAGCGATGAGATGATATAGAGCGGTTTGTTTTTGTAGTCAGCTGAACTCAAATATTATGCACCTGTTATCATATCTTTAAGACCGGTTCCGGGAGCAACAAACGGATATACATCTTCTTCGGGATCTATTGTAATATCTATTACTGTGGCTACTTCCGTTTTGAGAGCGTTCTTAATTGCTTTTTCTAACTCATCCATTGATTGAACCTTCATCCCATTAGCTCCATATGCTTCAGCAATCTTGACGTAGTCGGGGCAACTCTTTTGATGAACCCCCATGTATCTCTTATCGTAAAAAGTTCTCTGCCATTGTGCAACCATTCCAAGCATATTATTATTCAACAAGAATACAATTACAGGTAAATTCTCCAAGACCGATACTGCCAAGGAATTTTCTGTCATATTGAAAGATCCATCACCTGCAACATCAACAACATGTACATCAGGTCTAGCAGCCTTTGCTCCTATTGATGCAGGAAAACCAAATCCCATTGTTCCTAATCCAGTGGAGCTAAAAAAGGTCCCAGGAGAAATAACATCAAAATGCAGAGAAGTCCACATTTGACACTGACCGACTTCTGTTGTTACAATAGACTCTGCGGGCAACAGTTCTCTTAACTTTTTCAATGCTTTTCTAGCTGTCATTTCTCTTGGATAATCCTTAATATTTTGAGAAGAATAATCGATTAATTCTTTTCTTCGTTTAAGCCATGGATTATCAGAAGTTTTCTTTGCAGCAACCTTAGACATCATCTTAACCATTGTTCTGAGTGCGGATTTTACATCTCCAACTATTGCGATATCTACTGACTTGTTTTTTCCAATTTCAGCGGGATCGATATCAAGATGTATAATGTTCATACCTTTACCAAATTCATCGAACCTTCCTACGGAACGATCCGAGAATCTTGCGCCAACTGCAAGTATGCAGTCTGCTTCAAGTATTATTCTATTTGCTTCAGCATGTCCATGCATTCCTATAGGTCCCATAGCAAGAGGATGATTTTCAGGAAATGCACCCTTTCCCTTGAACGTGGTAACGACAGGCGCCATAATTAATTCAGCAAGCGCTTGGAGTTCTGAAAATGCACCGGACAAAATTACTCCGCCGCCTGCCATGATAATAGGTTTTTGAGCTGAAACCAAAAGTTCAACGGCTTTTCCTACATTGGAGAGATCTGGATCTACTATCGGTTTATATCCTCTAACTTTTATCAAATCGGGAAAAGGTATTTCTGTTACCTCTTGTTGAACGTCTTTGGGAATATCAACTAGCAACGGGCC
>DAIRDV010000117.1:0-4004 GCA_036795955.1 Nitrososphaeraceae archaeon
CATTCTCCTCTTGCTGTTTTTGCACTAAATTTCATATCGTTACCATAATCCATATATGCATCTGGGTCCTCTTCGGCACTCGGTAATGATGTTGTCGACATCAAAATGGTTTTCATATCATCCAGATTCTTTATTTGACTTTTCACATTAATTGCACCGTTAATCAATTTACCTATCCACACAGAAAGCGACTCGTTTTCAGTCCGTTCTTTTCTATATATTTCAATTATCTTTGTCAAGGCAGGTATGACTCGTTTAGCCGGTACACGCATTACTGTTTTACCCAATAGCCCGTCTTCACCATCTCTTCCGCCAAACATCATTGTATATGTTGGAGTCATAGTTCCCTCTATTCTTGATGCTCCTCCATAGAATCCAATAGTTGCAATCTCGTGTTGTCCACATGAATTTGGACATCCACTTATTTTGATTGTTGAATCTCTTAAATCATCGGCTGTATCCAATCCAAGTTCAATGAATTTCGACTGTATTTCTTTTGCCAATCTGTGAGAGTTAGTGATTGCTAAATTACATGAAGTGGTACCAGAACATCCAACAGCTGATGACATTGTCAATGCCCCGGGATTTGCAAGGCCAATCTTGGCAAGATCGTTGTAAAATTCTGGTAGATCTTTGGCTTTAATGAACCTAATTGCAAAATTCTGATTCGGAGTATTTCTAGCACAACCTTCGCCAGAGTAATTACGAATAGTCTTTGCAAGGGACCGAAGCTGACTAGCGGTAATATCACCTGCCCCTAAAGTAATAAAGACAACAAAGTAACCATTTTGCTTCTGCGAGACAACATTTGTATGAAGCCATCTTTTATAGGGGTCGCTATTGACGTTCACTTTTTCATTAAGAAGTGGTAATTTCTTACCATTAGGTGATTGCCTCATATTCTGCGGTTCCGTTTCCACTTTGTATCTACCTAGAGTTTCAAGTGAAACAGTCATTTCCACATTTGATCTTTCTTTGATTACCAATTTCTGGAATTTTTCCCAGCCCATTTCATTTACGAGATATCTCATTCTATTTCTCGCCATATTTTCACGATTCCCAAGTCTATCAAATAATCTTACCACTGCCATGCAAGTAGAGACTAGTCTAACTTCCGAAGTAAATTCTTCCAATAGATGTCCTATAAACGATGCAGCACCAAGACCACCTCCCAAGTAAACCTTGAATCCATTGTTTCCATCCTTTATTGCGGGAATCAAACCGATATCTGCAATCCTCACTAGACCATGATGAGAGCAGCATGCGAAGTTGATTTTGAATTTTCTTGGCAAATTCTGGCACACTGGATTCCTAAGAAAGAATCGGGCTATCGCTTTTGAATAAGGAGTTGAATCGAATTCTTCGTCTGGACAGACACCAGCAAAGTGGCTACACATGACATTCCTGACGGTGTTTCCACAGGCTTCTCTTGTCGTTAAACCAACTTCAACGAGGCCACGCATAACCTCACTTACATCTTCAAGTTGTACCCAGTGAAGTTGAATGTTTTGACGAGTCGAAACATGAGCAGATCCAATTGAAAAAGCTTCAGACAGTGAGGCAATTTTTTCTAATTGTTCCGGAGTCATTTCTCCACTGGGCACCTTGATTCTTACCATGCTATAATTTTGCTGGAGCCTAGAGCCATATGCTCCATGTTGAAGACGAAAACGGCGAAAATCATCCTCACTTATCTTTCCCTTTCTAAAAAGTTTCACATTCTGAACAAAAATCTCTGTTTCTTCCTCTTTTCCCCACCTTGGGTTGGATTTCGCAGATACCTGCCTTTTATCAGGATAATTTAGAACTTCTCTTTTCAATACTATTTTAATTCCTTTTTTAAAACCATATATTTTTTATGGATATAACTATTTTTGGCATTTTAGACTCAATAAAACGGTAATTTACTCCCGTTTTAGATATGCTCGATCAATCGATAAATTTGGTGTCTAGAATTATTGGCCGGAATAAAAAGAATGGATGGGGAGAGATTTGAACTCTCGACCACCTGTGTGTGAGACAGGTATCATAACCGGGCTAGACCACCCATCCCGAATTTTATTAATATTTTCCCAATTAATATCTTAATGGAACTTTAATTGAGCTTAGGCCACTTACCGGAATTGGTAATAAGATAAGTTAAAAACTACTTCAAGGAAATACATAAATCAAAACGGCATGGCTCAGAAAAGTGTCAAGACACTTAACAAGAAACAAATAACAAAAAAAAGGAAATTTTGTTACAATATTAGTATTCTCCAGTAATTAATTTATCAAGAACTGATGGGCCTTTTCGATTGGATAAGATTCGGCCCATCAGGTGGTGTCAATTTTTGCTATGAGTAGTCCATCACAAGACATTTGACAAAGGAGGGTAATCATGCATGACGCAACCGCTCCAATTCCATCCGTTTTGGTAATTACCATATCTGAATTAGATAATTAAGATTTCAGGATCTAATTTAAGCAATAGTTAAGAACAAGTGACGTAAAATATGGTAATGAATTGTGCGCCCACAACAATTTGAAGCGTGGTTTACATTATTTAGTAATGATCAGTAATTTGTGAAAATTCTAAACACATGTCGAAAACTTAACCTCGAGACCCTTATTTTGATCTATATTGTATTCATACTTTTCATCCAAATTCAAAGGGATAAATTCAACCTTATTGAAATGACAAATAGGACATTCAAATATGTTGGTAAAAGTAGTTGCGGTCCAGTAACATGATTGGCAAAGGGCAAATGAGCACATGCCGTAATGATATTTCTTTTCTAGAATTACTTGACGCATCTTATGGATCAAGTTAAACAAATTATAATAAAGTTAAAACATGGCAGGAGCCTATGAGCAGAGATCAGATGCAACCTCCATCAAGATAAAACTATGGTACGATATTATTCGATTTATAGAATAAAAGATTATGAAAGATAAGTCTAGTCATAGATAGTAATCAGAAATATGGTACTACTATTTAGCTAAGCGATTTTATTATTAATACTACAGACCTTAAAGAAAATCCAATCCAATATTCTTAATTCGCTATGCAGTCTATCAGCCTCTGTTATTGAATAGGTACGATTAATTGAAATGATTGTTTCTTTCATTTTCGATTCTACAAGATCGCAAATTTTCGTTTCAGAATTCCTGATATTTTCTAAAACACGATTTATTAGATTAATTCTCTTCGTTGAGTATTGTTTGTATGAATCGTCATTCTCTCCTATGTACCTGGTTTTAGATTCTTCGGCTTCGCTCTGATCTCGGGGTTTAATGTCCATAGTCCGAAATTAAGGTTTGGAAGGATTTAATTTATCAACTGGTTTCTCGAAGATGAGAATTTGTCCAGGCAGGGAGATAATTTGGTAAATAGGACGGAAGAGGGATATCTACCCGTCCCACAAGATAAGGGTATCCGGTGAAGAATGCCTATCTCAAATTTCATTCGTATTTATGGAAGTTAAAGGATTGTGATACAAGCCTCTAAATGACAAAGAGATATCCATAAATAATTTGGAGCATAAACCATTCCTTATGGGAAAATATGTTTTGCTTTTAAGATGGACAGATCAAGGAATCAAAAACGTTAAGGATACAATTAAGCGAGCTGAATCTTTTAAGTCATTTCTTGAAAAGAAAGGTGGGAAACTTGATGATATATTCTATACGTTTGGAAAATATGATCTAGTAATTACGGCAGAATTGCCAAGCGACGAGCTAGCAATGTCGGTATCACTTTCGACTGGCGCGCTAGGAAATGTGCGTATTACCACACTTAAAGCATTTAGCCTAGATGAAACTAGAAAAATAGTTGAAAGTTTGAAATAAAAACTTTTTTTACTTCAATGACAGAAATAAAATAAATTACTATAACTCGAGTTCACCGAAGTAGATTGATAAGTTTTATCTTGTGATGCAAGTTTGGTTAAAAAAAAGTAAGTTACGTCCCTTCGCTAAATCCGGTTAGATATGTGTATTGTTCTTTAGTAAGAGTATCTATA
>DAIRDV010000118.1:0-3986 GCA_036795955.1 Nitrososphaeraceae archaeon
TTAAAATTCTCAAATACTCCTGGCTTGGTTTTGGCTGTTACGAACTTTTCGATATCCGGATGCCATGATTCTATGATTCCCATGTTTGCTCCCCTTCTTTTTCCACCCTGTTTTACGACATCAGTAATTGTGTCGATTATTCTCATGAACGAGATCGGTCCTGAAGCAACGCCAGATGTTGATGCCACAATATCACCTTCCGGACGAAGTTTTGAGTAATTAATTCCCACTCCTCCTCCAGATTTGAAAATCATCGCTGCGTCAGTCGAGGACTTCATAATCTCCGACATGTCGTCTTTCATATCTAATACAAAACATGCTGAAAGCTGACCAAGTTTTGCCCCAGCGTTCATTAGAGTTGGAGTGTTTGGCAAAAAGTCTTTTGTAACCATTAGATTATTGTATTCGGTTATTCTATCAGCAAACTTTGACAGATGCCCCTCGGCAATAAGGCGCAAAAGATCTTTAAAGCTCACTTTCATATGCCCGCTTTTTGCCAGATTAATGTAATGCCTAATCATCGATTCAAAGTGAAATCGGTTAAGATAGTGATTGCCAATTTTTAGTTTCAAATGAAAATCATCTATTTTTTTGAAATATTCTTCAGCTTCAGTAATATTTTGGACTACTACTTCACTATTTGAATACAATTCTGAATCATGAAGTATATCTGGGATTGTTACGAGAACTGCGACTCGTTCAAAAAGCAGTTTAGGATCTTCAATAATTTCATTATTGTTATCCCTCAACAAGTAGCGTGAAGCAAGCACCCTAAGAGAATTAATGTCAAATGACTTGTCAACTTCGTCCAAGTCTTTCTTATTTAGAATTTTCTTTTTTTCATCTCGAACCTTGCGACGTTCATGTCTGTATAGAATATATGCCTTGGCCGTTTCAGAGAGTCCTTCTTCAATCAAGATTGATTCAACCATATCCTGCACATCTTCTACACTTGGAACTCGATTGGTATCCAAAACAGAAAATTGTTGATCCATTTTTTGTACTACTTTTTCTGACAATCTTTCAGCAAGTTTGTAATCTGTTTTGCCGGCAGCCATTAATGCTTTGTAGATGGCATTAGAAATCTTTGAATTATTAAAATCAGCTAGTCCTTTATCCCTCTTTCTAATTTGCGCGATAGCTTTTTTATTTGCGTGCGAAGAATCATCAATTTCGGTAATTTCCTTTGCCATAACGTTCTATACAGCTAGAGTCTAGCTTAAAAATATTATTTTACTAAAAAATAATACAATGAAGGTTTAAACTTATTGATTCGGTATTGTTATATTGGAAAAATTGGTAGAGCCGCAACTTTTACAGACTCCCGAGGACATGGAAATCTTTGTTCCGCATGAGCTACAAATTTTGTTCCTATACATTGGTCTGAAGAAATTAAATGCGCGAGATTTGTTAATTGACTCTATCAATTCATTATCCTCCAAATCGCTAGTGTCAACATTAATAGAAACGCCGCCATTCAACAAATCGTCTATTGAGTTAGTTGATTCTATTATAGGACCACTATTTGTAAGTAAATCTCGCCCGTTTATAAGAAGACCTTGTGAATAGGACTTTATCATCATTTCATCACCAGCTTGTCGATACAAGTTACCATATTTTTCTGAGTCTAAAGAAGCTAATCTAGTACTGCTGTCATCTGTAATCATAGCAATTCTTATTGAATCATCTCCAACTTGTTTCCCTTGATCTGAAGCAACCTCTACAGCTGTGTGCAATACCTTTTGGATTATTTCTTCTCCGTCAAATTCATGTCCCAGGATATTATAAACCGACTCCCTAACTCCAGTCAAGTTAATCACCAGATTCATTCTGCTTAATTGCATCATTTGTGTAATGTTGGCCATTACAGGAAGCATTTCTCTTCGAATCATTTCCAGTATGGAATTCTTTCTCGCCAACAGAGCTGATATGGCTGGCTTTATCATCAGTGCTAATCTGGCTCTGAAATATGTTTCATCTTTATTTGATTGATAGGCTAATCTTGGCAGATTTATTGCTAAGGATTGCAAGCTTACAACAGAACTAGCTTTCTCTTCAGCGGCATTTTTTACAATCCCCATGTGGCTTCTAAAGTTCTTGGATACGGACAGAATTCCACCATTTTTGACTATACTAGAAATTAGATCCGAATTTGCTCCAAGGGATTCCTGGTCCTTACCAACAAGAGATAACGCAATTGTTGGAATGGGAGTGTGATCCAAATACTTTACATAAGCCGCTAAAATGGATCGGGTTATGGAGCTTTCATCAAGATAGATGGGAAAAGTAACTACTGGAAAACCGGATGACGAAAATGACCTTGAAATGGATGATGATATGAACGCCCTGGAAAACGCAGCCTCTATTGATTCACTACTCTCCTGAATCCTCTTTGAAATGCTAGAAACAAAATTATCAAGTATTATCTCCCTTGAAGTTTCCCTGCTTAAGACCGAAATCAATACGGGTAGAGCCTCTGTAACGTCATCAAGGGTCCGAATTGGTTTCAACCTTGAAACATTCAGATATTTTCCTTTAAAATCTAGACCATTTTCAACAATACTGCTAGTATCAATAAATACGGTGTCAGGCACCAAGTTCCATAGACCGGTGTTTGAAATATTTAGTTCGCCAGCCAGGTGCATATCGGTTATATCTTTAGGTAACATGTTAAAAAGCAAATTTTCGGAAAAAACTGCAAGAGATGTTTCTGATAAAATTCCTTCCACGCCATTTTTGCTATATAAAGGATTGTTAAACATTTCAGATATATCAGAGCCCGGAAGACCGAGTCTTGCTAGTTTTGATCTAAATTCCTCATAACCGTGCTCAATTAATATTGAATTAACAGTCTCTCGAATAAGAGAGGAAGTAAGATACACCGTTTGGAATTTGTAAACTTTGTTTTCCACTTCTTCAGTAATCTTATGTGCCTGTTCAAGAGGCATATTGGCCTCCCTGACCAATGATTGAGTTATTCTGTTTGAATTAAATTCTTCTATTGAATGTCTAGAAGTACGTACGTACATTTTGCCACTTTCAATTATGGATCTTTCTTCGATTTGTCTTGCCAGACTTAGGACAAGTTTTCCGAGATTGGTAATTGTATATCTCCTTTCCGCCTTATTTAATGCGACGAGAGATTGCCTCAAAAGCTTCCTTAAATGGTAAGCAAATTTACCGGACTCTTTTTTAGATTTGAAACCGGCTAACGATTTTAATTCAGAATAAGTTAGAGGTCCTTTTGAATTCAAAATTCGAAGTATGTCGATTCTGTTAGGACTCGCCATAACAGAGAAGATCATTCTAACTCTTTTTGCTGCTTGTAAAATGCCACTAGGCTTAGTTTCAGTTTGAGTTATTAGATCATGACTTGCCTCTATCTCCATCTCACCCGATATTATCTTGAGATAATTTAAAATTGGGTCGTAAATAGTTATTGACTAACAGTACAAAACTATTAACCCACTGATCAATCTACCAACTTATGTTAGAAAATCAAATCTAAATCATAACTTCATTTTCCTCTAATAGGGATTCTAATTCATTTCTATTTTTCATCACATTAATTGTATTAGGTATATCTGGTAGTTTCTGTCTAGTCTCTTCTTCGACACTCTCTTCAACTTCTCCCAAGATCTTTAGTGCCTCCTCGTCTACAGGTATAGATAGTTTAAGCTCAGGATTGACATTGAAATTTAAAATTTCAGATGAAGCGTTTGTGACATCGTTTAATACCTCATGGGCAGTGGGGATTACCATTGAAATATCTCTCTCGATATCTTTTATCAAATCTATAGTTGGATTTATCGTATCCATGATGATTGCAAATTCACCTATTATTGTAGATCGAAGAGCTACAACTTCAAGTGACATTACCATATTTTTGGTGGTGCGTTGGATTCTATGTACATTTACAAGCTCATTAGCTAACGCCTTAGCGCGAACATTGTTCCCGACTTTAATGTTTTGTATAATTTGTTTTC
>DAIRDV010000119.1:0-3953 GCA_036795955.1 Nitrososphaeraceae archaeon
AAATCAACCATCCAAGGTGGTATATTTTATGACTTTATGCCTGTAGTTAATTTGAAAAAATTTGAGCTAAAGAGCTCTACTTGTGGGTGGTGGATAGTGAATCAGGGATAATATCTTTGCCTGCAGCTCCAACTGCAATCATTTGAATTCCGGTTATCAACAACCCAATTGCAATAATTAATCCTACAAACACTACTCCAATAATTGGCGATGCCAATACAACAGTACCTATGACTATTGACAATATTCCCACACCGATAAGAAAGAATTTTGCCCAGCCAGAATGTCTGCCGGAAATACCTTCAACTATTCTTGCACACCCATTGAAGATAAGACCAATACCTACAAAGATAGTAAGAATCAACGCGGTAGCTTCTGGAAATGAAATAGCAAGACCAGCAAATACGAGTACCAGTATGCCAAGGCCAATAGTTGCCCATTTTCCTTTAATTGGTAGGAAAATACCGGTGATAATTTTCTCAATTCCAACAATAAACAAAATTATTCCGAGTACAATTACTGCAGCACGGAATGCATCGGCTGGAAATTGCAAAGCGAATATGGATAAGATAACTGTGATAATACCAAGGCCAATTTGTATTACTCTAAGCCAGCCCGGAGACTTACCAAATGTTGTTTTCATTTATAAGTAACATGTGATACAAACTATTTAAAGAATTGGTAAATTACGATCAATAATATAGATTTTTTAATCGCGATACAATGTCATATCTTGTTAAAAGGATATCTATCTCTAGTATCATTTTAGGTTCTGCGATTGCTTTAAAAATCACGTTTGGATTAAACTGGGCATTATTTGTCTGCATGAAAGCCATTTAAAATCAACTTGTCCACCATACCATTTGTATACCATTCGAGGAGCACCCCATGCTCCAACTTCGTAATCCTCTCCTTCACATATGGCTTTTGGTCCCCATTTATAGGATCTAGAATCAATCACTTCATTGACTTTAATCCAAGTTTTACCATCACCATTAAAATTAATCCATTGTTCCAATTTAACCATTGGATTGTTTGCATCTCGCGACAGTATTAGGTGAATATACTTTATACCAAACCAACCATGACCTGCCAAAACAACTCGAGGTTCTATTTTTTTAATCCCTGCCGGATCGTCATGATATTTGTTGGGACTTTGCTTTGTGAATTTTACTGTTGACCTTATTTTTCGAAAATTACAATTTGTCTCACAGTCATAATTGAACTCTTCGCAACAATGGTGATCACTTTCATCGTGGTGATTACATGGACCCCTTAGGTAGATACCATCATTTTCAGTTGGATTGTGGACATTGAAGAATCCTGTTAGTTCCACATTATCAAGATCGCTCTTATCGTATGTATAGCCTCTAGCTATGGAATCCTTAAAACTCATTTTGCAACCACCTATTGCGTCCTTATAATCAGGATTCACATTAAGATTAAATTTGACTCTTTTATTATCATTGGCTGTCCATGAACCATCGTTATTCTTAATTAGTTTATTGTAGGTAGAACCACCACCTATCTCAAAATGCGAATCAAACGGTTCATCATGATTCATATACCAAACAAAGCCTTTCGGCTTAGTAGGATACAAGAATGCTACTCCATCACGTCCTACTCTACTAATTCGTTTAATTATGGTAGGTTTACTATTCAAAGAAACAGTTGGTGTTAAGGCTTTTCCTATCGGTAGTAATGGCAACAACATAAATGCTGTTCCGCCAATTCCAACCAATTTTAGAAAATCAAGGCGTGAAACAAGTTTTTTTTGCAATATGGTACTTGTGTATATTTGTCTCCAAATTATATTAAATGTACTGGTACGAATATCTAACCAATCGGTTAGTCCTGGAAATTTCTATATAGATTTTTTTAACATCCATTGTCGTCATTTTTGTATGCTATTTGAAAATTAGTGATTCTTATTTTTGTAGATGATTGTTATCATCATGGTCTACGATGAAATCACTAATAAAGGATAAGAGACATCTAATATTGAACAATTTGCCATTATTGATATTTTTATCAAGATTTCATATAATCAAGAAAATTAATTATTTTTGTGGGGTCGAATAGATAGTGCAAAAGCCAGAAAGTGAATTGGGTAGGAAACCCACTTATCCAATTAATCCTCTTATTCTCAATAGATGGTCTCCCAGATCAATGTCTGGGGAGGCGTTAAATGATGACGAGATAATGTCACTTTTTGAAGCAGCGAGGTGGGCTCCTTCGTCTTATAACAATCAACCATGGAGATTTATTTATGCCAAAAGAAACTCGGAACACTGGAATAGATTTTTTAATTTGTTGATGGAACCAAATAAGGTTTGGGCAAAGAACGCTGCAATATTGGTAGTTGTAATATCTAGAAAAAATTTTGAATTTAATGAAAAACCTGCAGTGACGCATCAATTTGATACAGGCTCTGCCTGGGAAAATCTGGCATTAGAGGCCTCTTCGAGAGACATTGTTGCCCACGGAATGCAGGGTTTTGACTATAAAAAGGCAGGTGTAGAATTGAGAATTCCTCCAAATTTTGAAGTTATGGCAATGATTGCAATTGGCAAAAAAGGACCAAAAGAAATTCTCCCGGCCGAATTACAGGAGAAGGAAAAACTTACTAATAGAAAACCATTGAAGGAAATTATAATGGAAGGATTTTATCATTCCTAAAAATTAGATTTGATTATTTTCTAGTCTTTTCTTTCCCTTGTCTGTGATTCGAATTTCTGAATCTACTGCTTCATTATTTGCTACATATCCGTCGCTATGTAGTATTCTAACTATTCTGTTTATTTCGGATTTATCAAGTATTCCTATTTCTTTTCCTATCTCGTAAATATTGAAATAAGTCAATTCATCCTTGACTGCACTTTTTTCGAAAAGTTTCAACAGAAACTTGTCAAAGGCTTCGTTAGACATTACTAATCAGGAGATTCAAGGACGTGTAGATTCTAGATTTCGTGATTCACCAAATGAGTTTTCACTATTGACTTCTTTTTGAGAATTGTATAGGAAAAATGCATCGAAGACTTGCCATATCCAGTAACCAGCCATTATTATCCAATTTAATGGAAATGCAAAAAAGAATGATAAAATGACCGATAATGTCACAGCACCCGTGAGAATCATAAAACCTCTTTTCTCGTGATTAAGATAAATTTGACCAAGTCCTGGTAAAATAATACTAAAGAAATAAGCGTAAAATCGGCTTTTTTTAGGTATTTCGTTCATTCTTGTTTGCACTAAAAACTAGTTGAAGGAATTTGGTTTGTATTTATCATTCCATCATAGCATTTGTTGCATAGCATTTTTCCTAGGAATTGATTTAGAGAAAAGGTTTTTCCCTTACAGCCGTCACAAACCATCTCAGACTCCATGATATTAGATAATCATCATGGCTTAAAACAGTTGTATGTTTGGTAATCATACTTACGACTTCATATATTTCGGATTGATTATGACATGATGTGTTCAATCTTGGAACCAAATTTAATCTCTTTTTTAGTAGCATATTTGTTTGGTTTTTAACCTATGTTATCGAATTTAACTTGCAAAAATTATACTAATTTCTAACTCGATCAAAACATAACTAAATAAGCGACGCAAATTTCAGGAATATTCCCTATGAACATAGCACCATCTCCATTGTTTACTTGGTAGCGCCACCATTACCGGGTGACTTGTTTCCTTATAGTGCTTGGTAGCATGTAGACCTATGGAAGAATCGCAACATCCCACATGACCACAAGTTAGGCACATTCGAAGGGCTACCCACTTGGTTCCCTCTGCTTGACATTCTTCACATCCTTCCGTTTTTGGATTTACGTCAGCGTTTACGCCAGCGTAATGTTCACAACTATTTTGGCTACTCATGATAATAAATTGCCGACTATCTTATAAATACCCAATAGTTTTTGTTAATTGTAACACCATATTAGAATTCC
>DAIRDV010000120.1:0-3922 GCA_036795955.1 Nitrososphaeraceae archaeon
CTAACGGAACATTTATTACTAAATTTGGCTCAGAAGGTAACGGATCGGGTCAGTTTATTTTACCAGAAGGAGTTGGAGTTGACGTGGATACAGGTCTTGTATATGTTGCAGATACTGGTAATCATCGTATTCAAGTGTTTAAACCACTGGATTCATCCACTCTTGCCGCTTAGATGTTGGCAGTATTCTAAATTAGCAATTGACCTACATGAACACATGATAATGAAGGGAAAAAATTAAAATCAGAAATTAAACGAAACTTACCATTCCCTTATCTGGGACCTTATTTGGAATTTGGAACTATTTTGTATACAGCTCCTTCGTCAACTCCTCTATAGGCCGAAACTACGTACAAATAGCCGTCAGGTCCAACCTTAAGATCTGTTACAACTCCAAAATTTTCACCAAATACGGCATTACCGTAATCTTCTTTCTTACTATATACAGAATCAGCTAGATCACCCGCTAATTTCAAAGACTCTCTGTCGTCATTCAAGTCGAAACGAAATATAGTTCCTTTTTTTGCAGTACCTACAAAAACATCATTTGTATATTGCTGACCTAGTTTATCGGAGTCCAGAAATGCAAGTGCAGTTGGCGCGACTGGTTTGTCCCACACAAACTCTGGAGGGCTATATGCTCCTTTACCGTTGAAATTCACAAATTCTACTTCTTTTTTAGAATCATCAAATACAGACTCCTTCTCTCTTGTCTGGTTTAGTTTCCAAATTCCTTGCACTTTCTCCCATCCACTATTAAAACCGGGTTTAACAAGATTGATTTCATCTCCAAATTGTGGTCCATTCTCTGTTTCCCATAGGTTTTGAGTTAGTGGATCAAAAGCTATACCAAAGCTATTTTTTATTCCGTATGCATAGTAGAGATTTAATGGATACTCCGCTCCGAGAATACCTGAATCTACTGGTTTACCATCTTGGGTTATTCGAAGTATTCCTGCGCGACCATCCGGGGAAGTACCGTTAATAATATTCTGTGCTTTAGTATCATAACCACTCTTATTTTGATTAAACTTGGTTGTTTGAAGATCACCTATGGTAACAAGAAGGTTCTTTTCCTTATCCATTATGAGCTTACCTCCATTATGGCTTGGCCCTGGCAGACCTGGTAGACGCACAACTAATTTAGGTTCTACTAATTTGTCACTATCGGTATCGAGTTTATATCTATATATATAATTACCACAGTCTTGAGTGTCCGTGGCCTTGTCTTCCACACATTGTGTATAGTAAACAAAAACAAATCTATTTCCATTTGATTCTTTACTTTCATTACCAGAATCAACAATGCCTAGTAATCCACGCTCATCCTTGGTTCCTACGTCGATATGGAGTAACGGACCAGTTACGTTACCATTGATCAGCTCTAAAATATTTCCAGTGTTTTTCTCTGTTATGAGAAAATGATCTTTCGTCAAAAAATCAATAGCAGTTGGAAAATCAAGATGACGAGCAACTAACTCTACTTTAAGATTAGAATCTGTTACTGTGGGTCCAACAATTGTCGCGTTTTGACCATGAATTTTGTAATCTGTGGAACAAATTAACAAAAACACTGCTAACAATAGAACTAGCGATACGGTGGCAATTATCAATACATATTTTCAGACCCTTGTCCTAGTATATCTAGTTTTTGGACATTCATTCCACAGGTACTAACTGTACGTATGCTTAACCTATCATCCCAATAACTTATCACATTCTAAAGTAGTGATGAATATATCTTGAAACAAATTACTCTTCTCTCACATATTTTTTCAGAAAAGATAAGGTCTTTTGCCAGGCGTCTGAAGTCTCTTTTGGAGCATAGTTATCTCCAGAGGGATTTGCAAAAGCATGCCCGACCCCATTGTATATGTGTATCTCGTTTGTAATTCCACTTTGGTTCAAAGCAGTTCTAAATTGATTTATCTCTCCTATTGGTATGGCCTCGTCCTTGTCTCCAAATATGCCCAATAATGGCCATTTTATCTTTGACAGGGATTGCTTATCAGTCACTAATGGAGTTCCATAATAAAGAATGGTTGCAGCTAGTGGATGTTCCTGGCTGTTCAGTGCCAATTGCAAGGACTGGCCACCACCAAAGCACCAACCCAATGATATTATTTTTGTGCTGTCTACATTAGGAGCCAGGCTCAAATATTTTACTGCTCCCTGGAGATTGGCGATGGAATTATTTTGATTATTTCTTGCAATCTGTACCAGCTCCATCGCTTGTTTAGGATTGTCTGCAACTTTTCCATGGTAAAGATCGGCAGCAAGTACAACAAATCCTTGTTTAGCCAACAAATTTGCCATGTCCTTAATATTCTGATTTACACCCCACCATTCATGAATCATAATCACAGCGGGTAGCTTACCATTACTATTGATTGAAGAAACAGGATATACCAAATATCCCTGAGCATCTTGAAAATACTGTACCGTCTTATTTAGTAGGTTTACATTTTTCAATTCCTGGGATAAGGCCAAGTTCGAAACATTTGTCATGGGTTTGGACGATTGTCCTTCTACGAATGCAGTGTAATTTGGGATCATTATTATCGAGCTAATCATTATTGATATTGCTACTGAAAAAGTTAATCTAGACATAGTAGTGTAAGGCTTTACAACTATTTATGTAATATAATCAATGATGACCTGACTTTCATTACCTATTTTAATATGAGTTGGCCCACGGACTAAGATTCTCCCTTCCTTCTCAATAGTTTGAAAGCGATGTTTGGACCCAGTTCTTGTCTGAGAGCTAACTCAATCCATAGAAGTGCCAGATTTTCTAACATTCTAGCGTTCGCAAGAGATCCAATATCTACAACATCGAATCCAATATCAGCTGCCAATTCCCCTACCACTCTTTTGGAAGGAGTATCATCACCACATAGGAAGAGATCCGCTCTATTGGAACCAAATATCAAATTATTTAATGTCTGGGCTCCAATTGTATTAAAGGCCTTCACAACCTTAGCGCCCTTTGCCAAATTTGCAATCCTTTCAGCTACTGAGGAATCATCAAAAGCAAGCTGCCTTAAATCAGGGGTTAAAGGATTGGTAGGATCAATCACTATCTTACCTGACAAGTTCCGTCCACGTACGGTTTCCTCAATCGAAGTCCAAGGGATGGCAAAAAGAATAACATCACCAAATGCAACAGCATCATTGATATTTCCAAACGTTAAGCTTTTATCCATTTGAGCAAGTCTTTGAACATTCTGAGATTGAAGATTGCGGACGCCAAACATGACGTCATGTTTTCTCTGCCTCCAACTTTTTCCGAGTGTTCCACCTACATCCCCTGCGCCAATGATTCCTATTTTCATAATACATTATAACATGACTGATATTTTAAAAGATATGAACTTTGACAAATTTATTGAAATTAATTATACCAATACAAATACCACATTCTAGCCAATTGAAAATATTTCATCTTTAGAAAAGATGTAGTTAGAGTGAGCACATTACGTATTTAACACAAATCCAAAATGCAATTATCGTCAAATAAAGGTCTGTAACATAAGGAGCAAACTTTCTATGCAACGAAGGCGTATTGATAATAGATAGCATTGGACATGTCAGTTACCTGTTCGAGCTGCGGCAAAAAACTGCAGGACTACCCCACCTATTGCTATATGTGTGACGACTATTTTTGTTCTGAACAATGCCACATGAACAAGCATAATAAACAATGGCAAAAATTCTAATTTTTGAGAAAATATGAGGGAGATCTGACAATCTTGGATTTGAAATGGTGTTGTAAAGATTGACATTGGACATTTCTAGTGAGAATTCTATTTATCCGCAACAGACAGATATTCAATCTAGTTATTATAAATAAACCGTATTACTGTTACCTTTACCATTTTTTGAATAATTTACAATATTTCTGAAGGTAATACATTAAGTTA
>DAIRDV010000121.1:0-3896 GCA_036795955.1 Nitrososphaeraceae archaeon
TATAACTGTTATAGCCTTAATAGTAAAAAGACGGAACTTATTCTAGCGTATCCTCATAACTCATATCAAAGCTGTAACCTAGGAATTTTTAATTGAAAAAATTCGGTATTATAACCCTCGTTGAACTATGTTACCTCAAGTTAATTAACTATATCTTTGGTTTGGAATGTGAGTGTGAAATGGACAATTTCAATAAATTCACGCAGAGGCCATCTTTTTACGATTGTTTCAGTCCAAATAGTTGTTTTAGCGATACTGTTGGAGCAGAAAAATGAAAAATTTGAGCTGGGTTCCCCTTAATCGACTTGACCAGAATGTAAATAATACAGTTTATGGTATTGGTGATCATGACGCAGTCTCAAGATGATAAAGGAAATACCAGTCCAAACAGTACTGATATTTTGAGTTTGATAGATGGTTTTATCGAACAAATATCTGGAATAAAGAGTATCCTCAAGGGTGTTTCTGTTTCTGCGCTGATATTAGCTCCACTTGCAATTGCGCTTTCTGCATTTTTAATAACTCATTCCTCATTTTTTACCATCCTTCAAAGAGAGTATGATTTTGGGTTTGTGTTAATAATATTACTGGGATCGGTAATTGCTATTTCTTCTGTATGGATAATTTCAGGTTTACGGCAATATCGTATGATTAGTGAATGGAATAAGAGATATGCCAACTATCTGACTAACAAAGAAGAAATTCGCAAGACCATCGAATCAGAATACAGCTTCAGTGAAGATTCCGAAAACTGATAAACATTCAGATTATAATTCAGTTAAAAGAAAATAGGAAAGAATTAGTGCCCGTTGACATCAGCCGGTCTAGGAAACAGCTTCTCGTATGGCTCTATAATACTTCTACAAAATTCCAACCCTTTTTGAGTCGCACTGTAGACAGTTACCGTTCTTTTACCTAAAGTTTTTTCCGTTCTAATTATCAAACCATTGAGTTCCATTTTGTCAAATATAGATCTATGCTTCTTTAGGTTCAGTCCACAAAAACTGACCAGGGCAGTTTGATTTAGCTGCCCATATTCAACAAGTTTCATAATAATATCTCTAACTATGTAGATTCTATCTCTATGTGATTGCGGACTGGACACTACATTAGATTGTAGCTGCTCAGTATATAGACTGTATTCTAAGAGCATCAAGAATCACTGAGACACTATACCTAAAGTCAATTTGATTATAACACTAAATCCAAGATCAGTTTTAATTCATTTATTTCAGTCTGGATTAGTTCAAGTTCGTTGTCGTCCCTTGCATATGCAATTAATTTCTCACATGCAGTTAATTGATTCAATAAAATATCTCTTTTACCTAAATAAGTAATCGAGTCGGCATTATCCAGAGTGTAGATTACCTTTCCAGATGTCGTATTTGACTTGCAAGTCTTTGCAATCATTAGTGATTCATATGAATTAGTCAATTATAAAATCACTATTCTCCGTTTTTGATTCGTTTTGGTATTTAATTTTTCTAAAATTCATCAACACTGATTATGTTAAATGAATTAATAAGCGTCGATTAACCTTGTTAACCCTTTAAAATTCTTTTTTGGATAATTTGCAAATGCTCTGAAAGAAATAACAACTTAGCTGACGGGATAGATTATTGATCTGCCGCCTTTAATACGGCCCTTGCCTGCTTGTAATGTACAGCATCAATCATTTTACCATCTAAAAGTATTGCTCCTTTTGGATTTCCTTTTTCGATAGAATCCTGGAGAGATACTAACACTTTTTTTGCCCACTCTATTTGTTTCTTAGTGGGCCGAAAAATATCGTGAACAGGATTAATATGAGAAGGATGAATCAATGTCTTGCCAGAATAGCCCAGATTTTTTGCAACTTTAGCGTCCATTGCCAGGCCATCAAGATCGGAAACTTTTTGCCAAATGCCATCCAACGCATCAATTCCAGCAGCTTTTGCATCTACCGGAATTTTTGATCTTGCATAGTTGTAACTGATAGAATCATCATATTCAGAGTCAATATCCATGTCATATAAATAATCGAAAACACCAAACACCAAAGCTACCACGTCTTCATGGGCTGCAGCAATGGAATTGGCGTTAACTACTCCACTTGCTGTCTCTATAGAAGGAATGATCTGGATTCTTGAGGCTAATTTTCTTTTTGATGCAATAATGTGAATCTTATCAATCACTTGCATTACTTCCTTGCTATTACCAATTTTTGGTAAAACAATTCCGTCCAATTTATTTCCTAGAATGCTTTCAAGATCGCTGTCAATCATTCCAGAGTCTACTGAATTGATTCTGACATAAATAGGAGATAACTTGTTCTCTTCTTGAGATGCAAGTTGTGCTCCAACCAGACGCCTTGCGCCCTCTTTCTCGTTTGAGGGTACGGAATCTTCTAAATCATAACACAGTATATCTGGGTGAAGACTAGTTGATTTCTTTAAGAATCTATCATTGTTTCCAGGAATAAACAAGAGACTCCTGAACATTCTGAATTAAAAAATAAAAAGTTAGAGTTTTTGAGGTGTTGTCACAATCTTGCCTATTTGTTCTGCATTTGCCATCATGGTGTGTCCTTTTGCCATATCGGAGAAGGGAAGAACTGTACTAATCAATGGTTTAATCTTCCCTTTTGCTGTCCAGTGAATTACTTGCTCGAGTTCCGCCTTAGTGCCCTGAGTGGAGCCGAGAAGATTGGTACCCTTGAAGAATAAGTATCTTAAATCAATAGTAGAATCATATCCTGTTGTTGCTCCTGTAGCTACTAAAGTTCCTCCCATCTTGAGAAGGCCAACTTCCTGCGGGAAAGTTGATTTTCCAATATGCTCGAAAACGACGTCGACTCCTTGTTTTTTTGTTATTTCTCTGACTTTCTTATACCAGTCCGCCTCTCTGTGATTTACAACGTTATCCGCGCCCAATTCAATACATTTGTCCATCTTTTCTTTATTACCTGCAGTTGCAATCACATCGCAACCATAAAGTTTTGCAATCTGAATACCTGCCATTCCAACTCCACTAGTACCTCCCATAACTAGGACTGTTTGTCCCGGTATTATTTTGGCTCTTCCGACTAACATATGCCATGCTGTCATGCCTACCATTGAAACTGCAGCTGCTGCTTCATAGGATACGGAATCGGGAATTTTGGCGACATTTACTTCTGGTAAATGAGTATATTGACAGAAGCCCCCCCATAGAGGACCAGTTTGAAAACCCCAAATCAGTCGTTCATTACAGTCATATTCTCTTCCAGAAGTACACATATTGCAAACTCTACAACTCATGTTAGAATGAGAAACCACTCTGTCTCCCACTTTCAACTTTGTAACTTCATTTCCTGCTTCAACTACGGTGCCAGCTACATCACTACCTGAAATATGTGGCAATGGTGTCTTGACCGGATCACCCCATATTGCCCAAAGATCGTTGTAATTGTATCCCGCTGCTTCTACTTTTATCATAACCTCATTAGGTTTGATTTTGGGAGTATCAACATCGTCTATTTTCACAACTTTCAGAGGATCTTGACTATACTCTCTAAATACTGCCGCTTTCATGAATTTTTTGAAAAGTTCTTAGACTAATATAGTTATTTCTTTTAGGATACCCTTCTACGGTTGGTATGTGGAATTGATTGGTTTAAACCACTATACCTAAGGTTAAACCATGCATTACAAAATGACAGTTGAACGGTTGTTTTTAATGTCTAGGTTGATATGCAATTTTCATGATTTTTGTCTCTTTTCTTGAGAGGAGCTGGGCTTTGGAATTTAGACAATAAACTATGCTTATATTCGAAAGCCATCCTAATTGACTAATTCTTTGCTTCATCGTATGTGTTCAAAATAATTTTAACGGCGGCACGTCATCATAATAAATTTTGGAAATCTTGAATTGTGAGT
>DAIRDV010000122.1:0-3878 GCA_036795955.1 Nitrososphaeraceae archaeon
GCTTCTCTGTTTAAAAGAGCAAAAGAAATAATTCCAGGTGGTGTTAATAGTCCGGTTCGTTTCTATGAACCGTATCCTTTTTTCGCCTCTTATGCAAAGGGTTCTAAAATTATAACTGAAGAGCATGACACGCTAATTGACTATTGCCTTGGATATGGGTCGGTATTATTAGGACATGCTTATCCGGATATAATAGACGCCATAAAAGCACAATTGGATAAAGGCAACATTTTTTGTGTTCCTACAGAAAAGGAGATCAAATTGGCCGAGTTAATCATTGAAATGATTCCCAATATGGAAATGGTGAGGTTAATGAACACCGGCGCTGAATCAACTATGCATTCAATAAGATTAGCCAGAGCTTTTACAAAGAAAAAAAAAGTGATTAAATTTGATGGATGCTATCATGGCGCATATGATTACGTCTTGGTCAGTCCTGGCTCGAGCGCTTCAAGCGCTTCAAATGATGGGAATTTACAAAGTTCAATGAAAGAAACGTTGTTGTTGCCTTACAACGACATTGGCGCTATAGAGGATGTGGTGAAACATGATCAGGATATCGCATGCGTAATTATAGAACCTGTTATGGCCAATATGGGACTTGTATTACCGACTTCCGATTATCTCAGCAAATTAAGGAAAATAACTGAAAAAGAGGGAATTGTGTTGATTTTTGACGAAGTTGTGACTGGGTTTAGGATCTCACCTGGAGGTGCATCAGAATATTTTGGCGTAACTCCAGACATCATGACACTTGCAAAGTCAATAGGAAATGGTTTTCCCCTTTCAGCAATTGTCGGTAAGAAAAAGATAATGGAATTGTTATCACCTAGAGGAACTGTATTTCAGGGAAGTACATATGCTGGAAATCCGATTTCAGTAACTGCAGGCATAGCAACTCTGGAAAAGTTAAAGGATGTGAAAAATGATTTGTATCCAAAGCTTTCACGATTTTCAGACACACTCACAGTTGGAATCAAAGATCATATAAAAGATCTAAAAATTGGAGCAAATGTAAATCACATTTCATCCATGTTCCAAATTTTTTTTACGCAAGAACATATCAAAAACGCGTCAGATGTTAGAAACTCAAATCAGCTAATGTATATGAAATTATTCAACGAGTTACTAAAATCCGGTATATTCATCCCTCCTTCACAATTTGAAACCTGTTTTATTTCCCACTCTCATGACGATGACGACATAGACAAGACTATGGATGCGTTTGGTAAGGCATTGAAAAAAGTGAAAGATAATGAATGAAAATTACACGATAGCTACGCGCGGTAGCAAACTTGCATTAATACAAACTGAAATAGTAAGTAATAGCTTACGCAGCATATTCCCATCAACTAATTGCGATATTATTAAAATAAAATCAATGGGCGACATTCAAAGGAATAAATTCTTGTTCTCAGTAAACGAAAAGGGAATTTTTGAAAAGGAGGTAAACAGGGCAGTTCTAGATGGCAGGGCTGATTTTGCAGTACATAGTATCAAAGACATACCAACCGAACTGGACGGCGATTTGGTTATTGCATCAATACTAAAACGTGAAAGTCCAAACGATGTATTAATTGGGAACTCTAAAATGAAACTCGAACAACTGCCAAAAGACTCACGTATTGGTACCAGCAGTTTAAGGCGTGCTGTACAAATAAAAAGGAAGAATCCCAACGTTAATGTGATACCGATTAGAGGTAACGTGGAAAGCAGAGTTAAAAAATGCATTGAGGGTCCTTTCGACGCGCTCGTCCTTGCGGAGGCGGGACTTAAAAGGCTTGAACTAAGTGATCATATAATTCAGAGGTTTAGTTATCGGGACTTTGTCCCAGCACCGGGTCAAGGAGCAATTGGGATTGTATGCAGAAAAGATAACAAAGGGGTTCTCGGAGTATTGCAAGAGATTGAAGACAAATCAACAAGATATGCAATCGATGCGGAGAGATCACTAATACAATACTTGGACGCAGGTTGTAGATTTCCTGTCGGCGCCATAGCAATTCCAAATATGGGAACACAAAGTATAACCTTACATGCTTCTGTATTTTCTGCAGACGGTTCAGAATCGATAAACATTGAAAAATCTGATGTTATATCAAACGCGGCCAAAATTGGAAAACAGGTAGCAAATGATTTACTTTCACGTGGGGCAGGTGATTTTGCTCATGAGTGGCGGGAGGCATTAGAAAAATGGTCCATTCAAAAATAAAGCCAAAAGGTAAGGTGTATATTTGCGGCGCGGGACCTGGCGAGCCGAAATTATTGACTCTTAGAGCTGCCAAACTATTATCAACTTGTGAGGTTATACTTTACGATAGATTAGTAAATAAAAGAACACTAAAGATGGCTTCTAAGCGCTCAAAAAAGGTGTATGTTGGCAGAGAATCAGGAGATCCTACTACTAATCAACTGAACACAAACGAACTTATGTTAAAGTTTGCTAAAGATGGTAAAACAGTACTCCGACTCAAAGGAGGTGATCCATTTATTTTCGGCCGAGGTGGCGAGGAAGCTGAATTTCTATCAAAAAATAAAGTAAGATTCGAAATAATTCCTGGAGTATCTTCGCTTAATGGGGCCGCCGTGTACGCAGGAATACCGTTAACTCATCGGGATTATTCTTCTTCTGTGATTATTCTTACAGGCCACGAAGCAATGGAGAAAAAAAAGTCTTCGATAAGATGGAAAGCGGTAACTAAGGCAGCTGATACTATTGTTATATTCATGGGATTAGAACAGATGAAATACATTATTTCAAATTTAATTAGAGCAGGATTAAATAAAAATACCAAAATCGCTGTAGTCCAAAATGCCACATCTAGCATACAACGCGTAATAACAGGTACTCTGTATAATATTGAAAGTAAAGTCAAATTGAAAAAAATTCAATCACCATCCATAATTATTGTAGGCAATGTAGTAGGAATTCAAAAGAAGATACAATGGTTTGTACCAAATCTTTAGATTTCGGGAAATATCATTTCTAAAATGGTATTATTGAACCTTTTATGAGAAGTAAATTTCATAATGACATCGAATAAGATTTTCCTTAACAAAGTAGTGGCAATAACCAGAGGAGAAAAAAATAATTCTGAATTTATACGCAAAGTAAAGCAAGAAGGAGGCATTCCACTTTCTCTACCAACAATCAAATTGATTCCTATCGATGCAGATCACTTCCGTAAGAAATTCATTGACCTTTCCTCCAAAAAACATGAATATTACATGTTCATGAGTCCAAGCTCAGTGCAAATGTTCCTCAAAATGGTTAAAGAAAACTCTCTGAGTAATATTTTGCAGGAACAGTTAATGAAAAGTAAAGTTATTGCAATTGGACCAGCCACTAAACGAATACTAGAATCAAACAACATTCAAGTTTCTTGGATGCCAGAGGACTATTCATCATCAGGTCTTTTAAAACTAATGAGAAAGCTTTCCCTAAGTCCCGGAACTCGAATATTGTCACCCAGAAGTGGTGCTTCTAATTCATTTATGAAGGACAATCTAAATTTACTCGGTATTTTCTTGGATGAATTTCATATATACTATCCTCAAACAGAAACAGTTGATGAGATTTGGGTAGATTTTTCCAAAAGAATAAGTAATAAGCGTGTAGATGTTATTATATTTACTAGTCCCTCAGCCGTTCGTTATTTCTTTTCAATAATGCAGCAAACACTTTCAAATTTCAGAGAATGCTTATACAATGCTGAAGCAATAATAAGTATTGGCCCTAATACATCTAAAGAGTTAATCTCCAGAAACGTGCATTCAATTGAATCCAAAGAACATACAATTAATGGAACACTTCTAATGGCTAAGAAAATTCTTTCTAAACACTAATCGCATATTATCTTGATAAAAATTAGTTTAAC
>DAIRDV010000123.1:0-3871 GCA_036795955.1 Nitrososphaeraceae archaeon
ATTATTTAGCCAAAGATAATCATATTCACTATCAGATTAACATTACATTCGCACCTGGATTTCTATCGTGGGTTATTTTTGTCGGCCTTTCAGCTTTGGGTGAGCATTTTTAGAGATGGTATTCAAAAATGAAGATACTTTCCAGAATTTTGTTAAGAATAATCAAGAGGATCGATTTCATAAACTATACGATAGAGCAGTTAACTTGGTATCAACAGAATTTGGAATGACATATCCTGTTATTATAAATGGTAAAAAAATCATTACGTCAAAAACTATGACTCGAACTTCTCCTACTGACAATAGAATCATTTTGGGGCAAATATCTAAAGGTAATTCAATACATGCAAAACGAGCAATTCGTGCAGCAAGCAAAGCTTTTGAAAAATGGAGCAGTGTAGACTATAAAGATAGAATAAGTCTATTTAGAAGAATTGCGTCTAATATGAGGAGACGTAAATTTGAATTATCTGCTTGGCTTACATTTGAAAATGGTAAAAATAGATACGAGGCAATAGCCGATATAGATGAAGCAATTGATTTTATAATGTATTATTCAGATGAAATGGAAAAAAACAAAGGTTTCGTCATGAAGAAATCAATAATTACTGATGAGCAGAACACAAGTATCATGAAACCTTATGGAGTATGGGCTGTAATCGCTCCTTTTAATTTTCCTGCGGCAATTTTGGTTGGCATGTCAGTTGGTGCTCTCATAACTGGGAACACTGTAATCATAAAACCGGCTAGCGATACTCCTATAATTGGTTATAAGATAGTTGAAATAATGATGGAGGCCGGGATTCCTAACGGAGCAGTAAATTTTGTTCCAGGTTCGGGTATGGAAATAGGTAACACCATCATTGAGAGTAAAGAAGTGGCTGGAATTGTGTTTACGGGATCAAGGGAAGTTGGATACAAATTAATGAGTGAGTCAGCCAGAACAAAACCTCGTCCAGTTATTGCAGAGCTTGGAGGAAAAAATGCAACTATAGTAACGGATAGTGCAAATCTTAATACGGCGGCTGAGGGAGTAATTAAAGCCGCATTCTCATTCTCTGGTCAAAAATGCAGCGCATGTTCACGAGTGTATGTTCAGAGAAATATTAAATTAAGATTCTTATCAAAACTGATTGAAAAGACAAGAAAATTAACAATTCAAGATCCTACACAGAGAGAAAGCTTTGTTGGACCAGTGATAAATTTAAACGCATACAATAATTTCAAGAAATATTCCAAACTAGCATCAAAAGACGGTAACATTTTGATAGGTGGTTCGGTTTTAAAAAACAAAGGCCTTAATCATGGTTTTTATGTAGAACCAACTCTTGTAGATGGACTTCCGACCCATCATTCTTTACTGAAAAAGGAACTTTTTGTTCCTATTTTATGCGTGACAGAATTCGATGATTTTGAAAAGGCGCTCGAAATGACAAACGAATCAGAATATGGATTAACATCAGGAATTTACAGTAACAAAAAGAATGAAATATTGAAATTTCTTCAAGGAATAGAGGCAGGAGTTGTCTACGTAAATAGAAAAAAGAGTTCAACAACTGGAGCAATGGTGGGACGACAATCTTTTGGCGGATGGAAAGATTCTGGGACTACGGGAAAAGGGACTGGTGGAAGATATTATTTAACCCAGTTTATGAGGGAACAGAGCCAAACAATAGCAAAATAGCATTGATTTTGAATATTACAACAATTTGAACAAGACAAAATTTTTAAATTCACTGGTGGGAGTTTTGGCCACTGAACAAGAATCAGAACCAAAGTTACCCGCCAGTTGGTGTTTAGGAGTTGTTAAAATATTGCTCAACAAATTATTTAAGGATCTGCAATGTCTTCGAAAACAAATTAGATGATCTTAGAACAATTTGTAAATTACAACTCGGCTTTGATTTCGCTTATTGTTTCGTTCAAAGTATCACTGTCGTGATTTTTCTTCGTTGAGCACTCCGGTACGTATAACATTTTTTTCAAATATAGCAACTGCCTCCGCCATTCTTTTGATAATATTTTTGATGATAATTTTCTGCCGGATAAAATGTTGTTGCCGGTACAATTTCTGTAACAATTTTGTTCTGAAATTTTGAATCATCAAGGTCTTGCTTGGATTTTTTGGCTATGTTTTCTTGTTCTGCGGTATGATAAAAAATAGTAGAACGATATTGGGATCCAATGTCGGGACCTTGTCTATTCTTGGTGGTTGGATCATGTATAGACCAAAACAAATCTAATAGTTCCTCATAAGATACTTCCCTGGGATCAAATCTTAATTGTATGGCCTCTGCATGACCGGTCTTATCAGTACATACGTCTTCATATGTTGGATTTGAAAAATTTCCTCCAGTATATCCAACACTTGTTGCTTTTACACCTTTTTTTTTCATAAATGTATCCTCGACACCCCAGAAACAACCAGCTGCAAAAGTAGCCGTTTCAAGATTATTTTCACTCATATTGTAATATAGTAATCGCTGGTCCTAAAACCTTTTTCAAATTCTTCTCAGACCATAAAGATTTCAGGAATCATCAAATTCAAAAGAACAACTATTACTTTCGCGATCTGATAGGTTTTGTTCTCAGGTGAAGATGACAGCAAGGACAAAATGATCCATCATGAAAGAAATATACCGAACATCTCCTACAATATTTGACTCCGTCACTATATTTTGCTCCTAATATACCGATTTCATCACAAATTCGTTTGCATCCCATTTCATAATATTACTGGTTTTATTTTATAACCCGCAATGTACCTAGCAGGGAGTGGGTCTTCACAGGACCCTAGTATTATTCAATACGACCAAAGATCATTGATATGACAAAAAGAAAAAAATTTCATCATATGTATACATTGTCTTTTACCAGCTTTTGAAGTTTTGCTGTAGCTTCTGAAAGTGGTTGGTCGGTACCAAAAATTATTAGCGTGTGATCCCCTGTCTTATTATCAGGCCAGAATTTCCCATCACAATAAGAACAGGTGTTATAGCTGAAATTATACTCGCTAAGAATGTTGAAACCATTTTTTGGAAATTCACTTTCATAATAACCCAACCATCCTGGGTGCATATTTCCATCATTGTCTAACTTATTTGATACTTGATTAGTTGGAGAATAAAATCCTCCTACTATTTCTTTACCCGTAGAAGTTTCATCTGATACGGTAATTGTCCCTTTCATCCACTCATACTTGGTGTCAGTTATAGAATAAGTTCCTACAGGCAATACTTTTGAATCCGATGAATTAGCATACTCCATTTTTCCGGTTGTGTAAATCACTTTTCCCGAATTATCTTTAATATTGATAGTATGAGGATGTGGCGTATTCCATGGCGCATCAGCATTAAGAATAACTATGGCAGTTCCTTTTGGAATTAATACGTGCGATGGTAAAAAGTACGGATTATGATCCGTAAGAAGTTTATGTTTTTCATTAGACCAATCTTCATGAGCTTCATTTGCTATAAGAATTATGAAATAACCGACAGATCTTGGCAAATGAATAGTTTCTGTGTCATAAACTGATTTAGCTTGGGGGATCTCCGATTCTTGTTGTTCTATACCAAAGGATCTATTGTTAACATTTATTAATATAATTGTCAAAAAGGCGTAGATTGAAATCAGGAGCATGACTCTGCAATATTGTTTCATATTGATGGATTCCTAGTTACTAAAGATGGTAATTGTCCATTATCATAAGAATGGACTTTATCAATATTTTTGCAATTCTTAATTTTTGCAGAATCTATGAACTCATCAAATTTCCTTTTATCTATTATACCAGTTAGATCAGTAAAAAAAAGACTATTCTTTGCCATCACGTAATTGAATATAGCGCATGACAAATAAGGAGATCGATCAT
>DAIRDV010000124.1:0-3857 GCA_036795955.1 Nitrososphaeraceae archaeon
TGCCAAGTTAACCTAAGAATGAAGAAATTATAAGGAATCGATAAATTTATAGAATAACAATTAAGATTTAATTAATTTCTATTGCGAGTGTTAACGAAATCAGTAAGCTTGTCCATTGCTTGTTCAAGTACTTGTTCATCCGGAAGATATACTATCCTAAAATGACCTTTGCCCGATTCCCCGAAACCAGAACCATGTACTGTGAGAATACCGGTTTTGTCCAACAAATCGAGAACAAAATCTTTGTCATCCTTCCAACCATTATGAAGTATTTTTGGAAATGTATAAAATGCACCATTTGGTAATTTACAAGAAATTCCATCTATCTCGTTAAGTCTTTTGACTACTAAATCCCTTCTTTTCTTTAATTTAGTTACAGTTTGCGCAATGTATTCTTGGGGACCTTCCAGAGCAGCGACAGCTGCTTTTTGTACTGGTAGGTTAGCTGCAATTCGGACTCTAGCAAGTTTAGGAATATTGTTCCTGATATTCTCTAATTTCTGACAATCGCTATTCATGCATATGTATCCGCAACGCCATCCGGTCATAAGATAAACTTTTGAAAATCCATTTAGTAGGATCACAGGAGCGTCTTTCGCAACTTTACCAATACCGGTAAACTCCTTATCAAATACCAATCGATCGTAAATTTCATCGCAAATTATGTAGATATCATGTTCGCTAGCCACGTCAATTAGCTGTTTAAGGCTCTTACTATCAAACACCTCACCGGTAGGATTATTAGGATTGATAACACATAACGCTCTGGTCTTTGGTGTAATCTTTGATTTAATATCGTCGAGATCGGGTGTTCCATCTTCTGTAATTTTAAATTCTATGGGCTTGCCACCGTAAAATTTTACATATGAGGCGTACGGCGGATAGTATGGTCCTGGCATCAGAATCTCTGAATTTGGTTCCACTATTGATGCAGTTACCATGTCGAGTCCTTCAGAAATACCATTAGTGACAAGAACATCTTCAACACTGATGGATAATCCTTTTTGCGATTCTTTCTTTACTATGGCCTGTCTTAATTCTAAAATGCCTTCAGAATCTGCATAATAATTAAAATTGCTATTGACAGCATCAATCAATGCCTGTTTTATATGGTCTGGTGTGGGAAAATCGTATTTTACTGGATCGCCGATATTCAGATAGATTATTTTTTTTCCAGCTTTTTCATATTGCTTTGCATGTAGTGTTATATCCCTGATAGCATATTCTACATTGGATATTCTGTTGGATACCTTCAAGTAATTACAACTACTGAGAAATATTTGAGATAATAAATTGATTGTTATTCAATGATTTCCTGTATTATTCTATATATTGAATGTTAATTAGCTCAATTGATATAGAAGCTTGAATCTAATTTTAAAAGTTAGCAACACAAATTTTAAAAGTTTGCAACACAGGGTCCGTAGCGTAGCCAGGATATCGCGGTGGTCTTCGGAACCACAGATCGAGGGATCGAAGCCCTCCGGGCCCGTTAGATATTTGGTTTTTTTAATTTCATTTACTATTTACCATTGATATACTGCAACCCTATCAAGAAATTTTATTTCAAATTTTATTTCAAGGCTTGATCCCGCGGGCACTTACAATCAATGGTCACAGTAAAATTTACTTGATTGAAAAACTTGTTTCAGCTGTGTTAATACCTGAATTTACTGATGCAGAATAATTTCCCGATGGAGCTTGGCTTCCGTCGATACCTACTTGATCCCATTGAAGGGATTTAGAATCACCAGGACCGAGAATCGTTATCACTTGCGAAGACAGAATTGGATATAGTTCGTTTGATGCCAAGTTTCTTATCATAAGCCCCAGCGCAGAGTTTGGAAATGTCAACTGTTCTGATCCCATGTTCTTTATCGAAATGCCAACCAATTCTCCAGGATTGTAACTTTGCTTGTCGGTTGTAATATTTATTATATCACCTATTGAATTCTTAATTTCTCCATTAACTAATGTATTGTTAGCGAAGGCGGTTCCGTTTTGAACGTTGTTCGAGTCATTCACTATTGAACCAGGACCGTCGATTGAACCTTGTCCATTTTCAATTTTTCCCGATGGGACGTTCAAAGTCATATTATGAGCATCGCTTTGATTTTCATTTTGCCTATTACATTCCGATTCAAGCGGACAAATTTGTCCACCTTCAGACAATGCATTTTCCTCAGATGCAAATATTTTGAAGTCGATTAGTTGAATCGATGATAAAACAGTAACCAACACTAACGAATAACTGAGCAAAATGGTAAAGCTGCCACCACCTAACATTCTTTCATTATTGTGATTGATCATGATTAATTGTAGTAAACATCATTTTTAATCGTTGCTTCAATTCAAATTGGCTTTTTGACATTTCTAAAATGTGTTAATTTTCCTTAATTTTATAAAGTTTATAACAAATGGAGTCCATAATCTTTTTGTTATGACTCAGCATGTTGCAAAGATAATCGAAATAATAGGAAGCTCAGATAAGGGATGGGAAGATGCCGCACAAGTCGCAGTGGATGAAGCAAAAAAGACGCTGCATGGAATTCATGGTATTGAAGTTGTTGATATGACTGCGAATGTGGATCCTGGAACAGGAAAAATTTCAAAATATCGAACCTGTGTAAAGATATCGTTTGCTATTGATAGTTCTCCCTAGATATCGTGGAATATGAATCTGAACAAAGAGCACTAAAATGAAAGTATAAACTCAAAAATACTTGCTATTATCGTACATGGATATATTACAAAAAAGTAAAAAAAATTGTGTTGTTATTTTTTCGATTTCTTGCTCTCATCAAGATTATCGGCTCCCTTCTCATTGACGGTAAATCTTACTTCACTATATGGATGATATGGAGAGTCAATCATTTTCGCTACTCTGTTTTCACCGGATTTTCTAAGGTAGACTCTATAAGTTGAAGCATGGCCAATTACATTTCCACCTGTAGGTCTTGTTGGGTCACCAAAGAATGTGTCTGGAGCAGATTGCACTTGGTTTGTAACAATTATTGCAATATTATAAATTTCTGATATTCTAAGAAGTTTATGCATAATAGAATTAAGTCTTTGTTGTCTATCGGCAAGTGTTCCTCTACCAGAGAATTCTGCTCTATGTAACGAGATTATACTATCGACAATTACTAATTTTGCTTTGTAGTCATCTATATATTTGCCAAGATTTTTAACGATTAACTCTAGATGTGCGCTATTGTAGACTTTACATACGGCTACATTTTGCAATGCTTGTACTGGATCTATATTTCTATTGCTAGAAATTTGCTCCAGTCTTTCAGGTCTAAATGTTCCTTCGGTATCAATGTAAATAACACCGCTATTTAATCCGCCCAATTCGGTAGGTTGTCCAGCTGTGATACACATAGTATGACATATCTGAGACTTGCCGGAACCAAATTCGCCATAAAGTTCAGTAACTGCCTGTGTTTCGATACCACCAAGGAATAGGTCATCAAGCATACTTGAGCCAGTAGAACATCGTAACAAGGATCTTCTTTTCTTTAGTGCAGTATCAGCAGTAATGAATTCTTTATTGAGAACATCTGATTCTCTTAGGAGTTTTTGGGCTGCCATAATAAATGAAGCTGCACTCTCTTTGGATGCATTAATATCTACAGCTAGATCTTCAACTCCGGCTACAGCAAGATCCATTACGGAAAAAATTCCTGCTTCTCTCAGTTTTTTAGCAGTTGTAGGACCTACCCCTTCAATATCCTGAATTTCAAGGTTAGTTAGATCGGTAATCGGAGATTGTTCTGATAATGTACTTAAAGACGCATCACTATTCATAAGTGTATTTTCATTATCTTCGGTTACTGGTTGTTCTGTTTCGTTTA
>DAIRDV010000125.1:0-3842 GCA_036795955.1 Nitrososphaeraceae archaeon
AGCGGTATTATTTGCTATAACCTGATCATGTCCAGTCTCTCCTTTTATGACTGCACCTAGCGTGACAACCACATCAATTTGTTCTTTTTTCAAGAGTTTTTCGACAACTAATGGCATGTCAAATGTTCCTGGTACGTGACATATTTTTTTAATGTCCATTTCTAACTTCTTTGAATGTGATATGGCTGTCCTAAGCATTTCATTTGTGATCTCTTTGTTGAACTCAGCAACGACTATAGCTAATCTTATTTTACTCAAAATATTTTCAATTCACAATTGATTCTTTAATTTGAAGGGATTCTATTAATGGGATGTTAAATCTTGAGGAATATTCCGTTGCTTTGTCAATGCTTAATGCGCCGCCTGTCTCAGAATCGAGCATTTCACAAATTACGGCTGTTGGAACTAAATTCGCCAGTTTCATTAACTGAATGGATAATTCTGTATGGCCAGATCTTTCCTTAAGTAGTTCGTTTGCAGCTATTAGTAAAGGTACATGGCCCGGAGATCGAAACTTCTCAAAAAAATCATGTCTGCCATAATTATCTATGTTAGAGCATACTTCTGCCATTTTCAGAATTGTAAGTGCTCTATCCTTATCAGTTATACCTGTAAAGGTATCAATATGGTTTATGGCTATTGAAAATGAGGGTCGGTCACCATACGGGGCAATTGAACTTATAATTTTAGACAAGGAAGAGTTATTCTTGGAAGCCAGATGTAATATATCGTGCATAAATATCAAATCTAATTTCGATGCGATTTCCCCTGAAATGGCCAAGCAAATAAGTCCACCAGCATCACTTCGCATTGTTGCAACATCACGTGGATTAATGTATTGAGCGGGCTTCATCATATCAACTTCGTTTTCTCGAGATTCGCTGTCATGAATCAAGATAAATTTCCCTTCCTTTAAGGCCCTTATAGCATGCTCAATCGATTTCACGTGTTTCAAAACACTATCTATGATTAAAAAGGTTACTGATTTTCTGGTAATAACTAATAACGTGGTAATAATTTTGTAACATACTTGCTTAAAATGTCCGCCTCAATATTAACTTTATCTCCTTTCTGTTTATTTTTAAATGTGGTAACGGCCAGCGTATGGGGGACCAAGGCAATTGAGAACCTTGTCTCTGAGACATCAACAATGGTAAAGCTTATGCCATCTAGGGCAACAGAGCCTTTCGGTACCAAATACTTTGAAATCTCCTTGTTGACATTTATCCACATTTTGGTCTCGGATGGACCCTTCTTGATTTCTTGTATTTTCCCCACGCCATCTACATGACCTAGGACTATATGCCCCTCAAGTCTATCGTTTACCCTCAAACTTCTTTCAAGATTGACATGATCTCCCACTTTCAAAAATCCTAATGCAGTTCGTTTCATGGTTTCTTTTACGACTTCAAAAAAGGCTACACTTTTCAAAATCCGTGTCGCCGTTAGACATGTTCCATTGACATTTACACTGTCACCTATTTCTAGACCCTTGCTCAGTTTTCCCAGATCTATTTCAATCCTATTGTCTGCGGCCTTATCATTTTCACTTATTTTGACCAATGATTTGATAATTCCAGTACCTTCTATGATACCAGTGAACATAAAGTATTGATAAACAATTGCCATCACAAATAAAAATATTTCATAATCTAAAGTCAGTCAGAATATCCATATTTCATCATATGAATATTATCATCTCATCGATTAGCTATACTATAATAACTTCAACTTGCAATAATTTTCATGGAATTTATAGAGACCATTAGGGAGGACGAATTAGCCAATGGATCAAGCAAATTGATTTCTGTGAAGGGTAAAGATATTGCGTTATTTAAGATCGATAATAGAATAACTGCGTTGGGTAATAATTGCCTACATAAAGGTGGTCCACTTGCAAAGGGTAAGATAGAAAAAAAATACGATGGCTCTTATGTTACTTGTCCGTGGCATGGTTGGGAATATAATATCTCAAATGGCAAGGCACCTCCTGGATATGATGAACAACAATCTGTTTTTGAAGTTAGAATAATTAATGGAAAGATCTTTGTTTCAAGTCAACCTGTCGTTTATTCATCCAAGAAAAAATATGACAGTCCGTTGAAGGATCTAATGGAGCTTAAATACCAAACCACAACGAACTCATTAAACATTCTTGGAATATCTACTACAAATATGAACGATAATTTGGAAAGAGACTCTACTTCTGAAATATCACTAAATAAAGCATTGTCTTATTCAAAGGAAAAATACCAGGCATCTACAGTCTTCCTCAAATTGAGAGATCTTGAATTCAGGCATTGCGAAGGCTATTACAGCATTAACGAACAAGCATGTACGTGGCCTTGTTCAATTTCTGAGATGGATGAAAACGATGGTATGAACGAAGTTTATAGAAAAATGATACTATGGGCGGATATCGTTATTGTTTCTACACCAATAAGATGGGGTAATGCATCTTCGTTATACCATAAAATGATAGAACGATTAAACTGCGTACAAAATCAGACTACGCTTCATGATCGTGTGCTTGTCAAAAATAAAGTTGCATGCTTTATTATTACTGGTGGACAAGATAATATACAACACGTTGCCGGAAATATGATGATGTTCTTCACGGAGCTTGGGTTTTCACTGCCTCCGTTTGCATTTATGGGCTGGAGTAGAGGTTGGAGCGCTGAGGATATGGAAAACAACGTAATTCAATTTTCAAAATCCCGTTACATAAACCGATCAGTAAAGGATCTTGTAGACAATAGCATAAAATTACTCCATCAAATTAAAACTGACCCCTGTAAAATCGTATCTTCTCCACAACCAAAAATTGTGGAGGCTTCATCAAAAATAAATCAGGAATAAGATTGAAATAATTTAATGTGATTCTTTTTTTGAATCAACAGAGTTGTTTCTATACTGACTATTCATTTCATCTTTTTTTGTATTAATATTTGATCTGTTCATGATTTTGGTTATTTTGTCTACCTCCTTATCATAGAGGGTTACTAAATCAGATATCGTAATTATTCCGATAACCTTGTTTTCTTCATTTGATAATACAGGCATTTCTTGAAGATCATTTGAAGATAGTCTCACTAAGGCATTGTGAAGCGAGTCAGAGCTATAAGCAAAAAAGGGATCCGTAATCATAATACTTTCCAACTTAACTGTCTTCCTGTATTCTTCGGGAAATTCAAATATCTTGTGTTTGTATACTACACCAAGTAACATATCTTCGTCATTAACTACAAGTACCATTTTACTATTGTTTCGATTCATTATTTGTAGAGTCTCTTCAATCGAAACATCTTTTGGTAATTTATTTGTCGCCTCTTTAAGTATGTCTCTTACGAAAAGATCACTTAGGATCGGACGCTGGTATTCCATTCTGTGCGCGGGTGAATCGGATCTATTGAGTACCTGACTTCTAAATATTGAATTATGTTGCCCTGACATGATATATGCAATGAACGTAGCTAGCATCATTGGGGCCAAAAGGGCATATCCTCCAGTCAGCTCACTTCCCATGATAATGGATGAGATTGGTGTTTTTGCAGTTGCTCCAAAAAAAGAAACCATTGCCACAATTATAACAGATGAAACATCGATCCAAGTAAACAAGCCCATCATGTGAAATGCTGTGCCAATGAACGCCCCAACCAGCCCTCCTATTACCATCGAAGGTCCAAAAACACCTGCACTTCCACCTGAACCAATTGTCAATGAAGTAGCCAAAATCTTGAGAACAATTACGATGCCAAGAATGTACAGTGGTAACAAAGTGTAATTCTTGTCAATAGCAATTTGCAGCCATCCATATGAGGTACCTAGAATTTGAGGAAATA
>DAIRDV010000126.1:0-3806 GCA_036795955.1 Nitrososphaeraceae archaeon
AGAACAGTATCCAGAGTCCTAAGATTAGCAACACGACTCTTACGAATGTCAACCAAACATATGGAGGCTTATCATAATGAAACGGGAAAGCAGTATCATAAAAGAAAATATTTCAAAAAGAAAAATAGTGTTTTTTGGCATAATGCCTTTTGCAATACTGAGCGTGATGATAATATTGATATTATCATTTCCATCGCTATTTTTCATTGGTCAAATTAAAACGCTTCCTGAAATTTCAATTGAAAAGATAGAATTTGAGAACATGAAAATAATAGCCTTCGTCAGAAATACCGGCCACTCAGAGGTGACGATCGCTCAAGCCGACGTGAATGATAGAATTCAGTATGCAGCAATGGAACCTACCAATAGACTAGATAGATTTGAAAACGGAAAGGTTATCATTCCGTTTGTATGGAACAAAGGAGAACCATATCGAATAGGTTTGACAACTGACGACGGGACACGATTTGAGAAAAAAGTAGAATTTGCAACTTTGACTCCACAACCAACTGCAGCTCAAGCCTCGTATTTTGCGCTAATCGGAACATACGTTGGAGTCATCCCAGTAATGATTGGATTGTTGTGGTATCCATTCATTCGAAAACTGAGTGTGAATAAGTATAATTTCTTTCTAAGTTTTACTGTAGGTCTACTTGTGTTTTTGGGCATAGATGCTTTGCTTGAGGGAAATGAAATAGTCCAAAGAGATATTTCATCTGCATTTCATGGGCAGATGCTTATAATTATGGTAACAATACTATCACTAGTATCTTTAATATATATCTCTTCAAAATTGGTAAAAAGCGCAGAAATTAAAACATCGGAATATCCCGTCTACTCGGAAGTTTCCAAAGACGAAATTTCACATGTCTCTTCAATGCAATCACCAAAACAAAAATTAATAATAAAACCAGTTGCTCTTTCTATGATGATTGCCATTGGTATTGGATTACATAATTTTGGAGAGGGTCTGGCCATTGGTGCCGCAGCTCTGTTAGGGGAGGTGGCGTTAAGTTCTTTTCTAATATTGGGATTCACATTGCATAATACGACGGAAGGTTTGGCAATCGTGGCACCAATGGCAAGGAGCAAGAAGCTAGCGATTGCAAAACTAATCCTAATGGGTTTGATGGCAGGGGTACCCACTATAATAGGATCCTGGATAGGCGGATTCTTGTACTCTCCTATTGCAACAATTATTTTCTTAGGAATTGGTGCCGGTGCGATATTTCAAGTTGTCTATTCTGTGGGGTCTTGGATGTATTACAACAACAATAGGGTTCTTGCAAGCCTTCCGATAGCGTCAGGTTTCATGTTGGGCATATTAATAATGTATATTACAGGATTGTTGGTATGAGGCAATATCTATTTTCATCTAAGAATGGAGGGAGGATCTATCAATAAAACCAAGAATGATCAAAATATGTCAAATAGTAGACTTGAATTTATCCGTGATGCAAACGTTACTAAGAAAGAAGAGCGTACGGACCGAATGGAGGATTATCTTGAAGTTATTTATGAGCTTATTAAACAAAAAGGATATGCAACGACTGTAGATATTTCAAATTACTTGAACGTTAGTTCTCCAAGCGTTACCAAGATGATACAAAGATTGGATGAAAGTGGATATCTGAATTATGAAAAATATAGAGGGATAAGACTCACCGATGATGGAATCAAGATTGCCAAAAGTATACATACGAGACATGAAATTTTAGCGGAATTCTTTAGAATGATTGGAGTAGATGACGAAACTGCAAACAATGATGCTGAGGGAATAGAACATCATTTACACCCCGAGACATTAAAAAAGTTGGAAGAATTCATGATTACTATTAAAGACAAATGGGATATGGATTTAGGTAAAGCTTGAAATTGTTTCGGCAAATTTTTGATTGAATCTGGACTATTTACCTTATTTTAGTTGTTTCAAAAAGTCATCGACCTTTGATGAATTAATGACATCAATCTTTTTTGCCCATCCTCTTCTAGCCTGACCTATACCAAATAACAGATAAGCAAAATGGACTGGATGGTGCGCATCAGAATTTATGGAAAGTTTCACGCCATTCTTTACTGCCAAACGGATATGTTCATCCCTTAAATCCAATCTATTATAATTAGAGTTGATTTCCAGAACGGTTCCAGTTTCATACGCAGTGTCAACTAATTTTTCAATATCTATCGAATATCCTTCCCTTTTGTTTATCAATCTGCCTGTAGGATGAAATATCATATCCACACTAGGATTTTTTGCAGCCTTGATCAGTCTATCTGTTTGAATTTCCTTTGGAAGAGAAAAATTTGAATGTATAGATGCTCCAACAACATCCAGCTTATCGAGTATATTGTTAGGTATATCAAGGGATCCATCCTTAAGAATATCAACTTCGACAGAACTCAAGATCCTAAACTTGGTACCAGTTAAATCTTCGTTTATCCGTTCATTTATTTCTTGTATTTTGTCGATTTGATTTAACAGTTGGTTCTCATTTAAGCCATTCGTCAATCGGAGGCTCTTTGTATGATCCGTAATTGCAATGTAATCTAGTCCAAATTTTTTTCTTGCATGTATTGCCATATCTTTTATCGACATAGTACCGTCAGTACTGTCAGTATGTGTGTGAAGGTCTCCTTTCAAATCCCCATAATCTATTAATTCTAAATTGGGGTGCTTCAGATTCTTAGAAAAGAATTGAATTTCGCCAAGATTTTCCCTCATCTCAGGGGTGATATAATTAAGATTGAGGCTCTCATAAATCTCTCTTTCATTAGCTCCACAAATTTTCTTTCTTTTTTTATCAAATAATCCCCATTCATTGAGATGAAGGCCCATTGAAATTGCTATGTTACGAAGAGCGATATTATGTTCCTTATTACCAGTAAAATATTGACAAGCAGATCCAAAACTTTCTTCCGGAACGACTAGCAAATCCGCATCAATTCCATTCATGAGTTCTACAAACGCCTTTGTCTTACCCTGACCTTTAATTTCTTCGACTTCAGACATATGTACAAAAAAGTTGATCACTTTTTCTGGTTCATCTGTTGATACTACAATGTCAATATCTCCGATAGTTTCTTTCATCCTTCTGAATGATCCAACTACTGTGCAATGAACCACACTACCATGATTTCTCAGACGGCCTTCTATTTTTTTAATCAGCGGAAAAATATCTCCCAATAAATGCCTGCTAATATCTATTTTTGAAAGTTGGATTGTCTTGAGTATTTTTTCTTCTTTTATCTTGGAAAAACCTTTTAATTTGGATATTTTTCCTTCGGTCGCCGCTATCGTAAGCTCTGACAGGTTTTTGACTTTCAATTTGTCATACAATATTTTGATGGTCTTAGGACCTATTCCTTTCATGTCAATAAAATCGGAAACTTTGATCGGCATTTTCTTTTTTAATTCCTCGTGGTAAGCAATTTTATTTGACTTGATCAGCTCCTCGATTTTTGAGGAAATAGCACTTCCTATTGATGGTAAATTTCGAAGTCCCTTAATTCCATTTTCATTATATATCTCTACCACACTTTTTGACAAACTCTCTATCATGTCAGCAGCTTTTTCATAGGCTCTTACTTTGAAGGTGGTATTAGGCTCATCTTCAGTAATCTGGATAAGATACGAGATTTCACGCAATATTTTAACAATTTCAATATTCTTCATTTCATATTTGAGGCGATAAAGTATAGCTAAAACGTAATAATAAATCTAGTCTTTTAAATGACTTACCGGAATAGCATGAAATGGTAAATAATTTTCCAAATAAGTTAAATTGAGTCGAAGTATCATAATTACC
>DAIRDV010000127.1:0-3798 GCA_036795955.1 Nitrososphaeraceae archaeon
ACATCTATGTTTTTGGAGGTCAAAAGGCTAACGGAACATTTGAAAATAATGAAAGATTCGATACCAAGAAAAACCTTTGGACTAGTGAAAAGCCAGTTCCGACACCTCGTCTTGGTTCCAAGGCAGTTACTGTTGGCAATGATATATACGTCATTGGAGGTAAAACTTGGTACTATTTTGGAGGAAATGTGGAAATATTTCATCCCCAAAAACAATAACGCGTAGCGTTTAGTGACATAACAATATCTGTGCTTTTAGATAATACTCTTATTCCATGTTATTTTTTGTGTCCTCAACCCAGTTAAATCTTTCAAAAAGTATGGATTAATGTAATTTAATGAAGCTCTGAATTGATGCAGTACCTCTATCGGTTACATAGACTTTATTTGAAGAATCAATTTCAATATCTTCGGGTTCCAAGAATTGACCTTCCCCCATTCCTCTTGAACCCCATTTTGTAAGGAAAGTACCGTTATTATCAAATTTTTGTATTCGGGAAGTGTTTTTATCTACAACATAGACGTTATCCTGAGAATCCAGATCAATTCCACTTGGCTTCATGAATTTGCCGTCGTCTGTGCCTCTTGAACCCCATTTTGTAAGGAAAGTACCGTTATTATCAAATTTTTGAATACGAAAATTATTCATGTCTGAGACATACAGGTTTCCTTTAGAATCAATTGCTGTACTGTGCGGTTGCAGAAAATGAGCGTTACTTATACCGGGCGAACCCAATCTTGTTAGGAAAGTACCGTTATTATCAAATTTTTGAATGTTAGAGTTGTCTCGATCTGTAACATACAGGTTTCCTTTAGAATCAACGACTATGCCATGAACGTGTTTAGAAAATTGGCCATTCCCTGTACCAAAAGACCCCCATTTTGTAAGGAAAGTACCGTTATTATCAAATTTTTGTATACGAGAGTTTTTGGTGTCAGCCACATATACATTTGATAAATTATCTACGTCAATACCTTCTGGCCCTTGAAATTGACCATCACCGGTCCCCTTTGAACCCCATTTTGTAAGGAAAGTACCGTTATTATCAAATTTTTGAACCCGTGCATTTTTGGTATCGGTCACATACATGTTCCCGGAAGAATCGAATGCAATTGTGTGTGGAGTATCGAATTGCCCATCACTTGTGCCTTTTGAGCCTATCTTTGAAACAAAAGAATATTTTTCAGAATCTATGCCAAAAACCATGGTCGTGTCTGTAGCATTTAGTAAGTAAAACAAACCTACGATAAACACCAGGATCAGATTTTTGAAGTAATGATCTTTCATGAAATCAATTCGAAGCTGAATTTTATAAACTAATTTCTATAATGGTACTATCTAGTTCATATTCAGTGGGAATTGAAATAAAATTTCTGACTCTTTGCAATCTAGATGACAGCTATCTTAACTTCCGTCTGAGGTCTAATTGGTCAATTCATGTGTTTGGAACTATTTTGTAAATTTTGCCGCCTTTTAGTGAAACTACATACAGGTACCCATCGGGGCCCACATCCAAATCAGTTATGGCGTCAAAACCAGATCCAAAAATAATCTGTGCAAGCTCCTTATCGTCAGATGTATGCGCAATTCTATTTGTAAGTGACCCATTGAGCACAAATTTAGTTCTACTAGAATCGAGATCGAAATGATAAAGTCTTCCATGACTGTAATCTCCTACAAATAAATCGTTTTCATATTTTTCGCCCAATTTGTCAGAATTAAGGAATTTAAGAGCAGTTACCCCCACTGTTAAATTCCAAATAAATTTAGGATCGCTGTATTTTCCCTTACCGTTGAAATCTACCAACCCCTTTTTGTCGATTAATTTGCTATTCACAAAAGTAGTATTATTATTTTCAAAGTACCCTCTGTATGGTGGTATTAGTCCTTGTGGTAGTAACCATGTATAGTTGGTGATTGGCCATATACCTTGAATCTTTGACCATCCACTGTTAAATCCTTGATTAACCAAGTTTATTTCATCACCAAAAGCAGGACCGTTTTCTGTATCCCATAATTTCCCAGTCAAAGGATCAAAATCAAATCCAAAACTGTTGCGTATGCCATAAGCAAAATATTTATTAGTAGGATCACGTTCTCCCAAAATTCCGAATTTTCCATTGTTACTTACAGCCGAACCGTCTTGAGTAACTCTTAGTATGCCACCCCTACCGTTCGGTTCAGCTCCTTTTTTCTCATTAGCGCTTTTAGAATATAACACGGTATTCCTTGTACCGTTGTTACAAGTACCATTGCTGCAACTATGACCATCACCACTAATCAAGTAAATATTACCATCGGGTCCCATCTCTATATGACCACCTATGTGATCAGACCCAGGCATAGCCGGTAGATCCAATAACAGTTTCGGATCGACTAATTTACCATGAGAGAACAGATAACGATAGAGCATGTTTCCTTTCGGCGCACCTGCCTTGTCACAATAGTTGATTATAGGACAATTATCATTTCCGTCCTTCCCAGAAGACTCGGTATAATACAAGAAAACATATGTTGAATTATTGCCCCCGTTGTCATGCCTATTTTCTTTGTACTTTTCATTCGTAAGGTTACTTGATTGTATTGCAATTCCAAGCATCCCTCTCTCCTTTTCGTTTGCAACGGCCACATCTAAAACAGGAGAAGACAATAAAGTTCCATTTACGATCCTTTTCACAATACCAGTATTCTTTTCCAAAACTAGAAAATCATTGGGACCCAAGAAAGCCATCCCTGTGGGACGTTTAAGACCTTGTGCTACGGTAATTACTTTCAAATTAGGATCATTAATTGTGGGTATTTTTTCTTGTTCTTTCTTTCCTTCGTCTATCGCAACGGCATAAGCCATGTAAAATGAATAAACTAATAATAACATCAAAGAGACTAGAAGCATTAGAATTAAGGAATACATTTGAAAGTTATAGTAGTGCATCAATTTGTCTTTATGGGTATGACAGTCAATATATATAGTATGGACAAAAAGTATTGCTTGATTGAATCTTTATTCAAGTAAGAATTCAATATTAATATCGTTAATCTCCGGAAGTTTGATTACTGGTATATCAGCCTACATTGTGCTATCATATCTGCTTATTCCTACCAGAATCACAATCCCTGCATCTGTTTCATTTTCCTTACTCTCGTTAGGATTAATCATGTATTACTCTAATACTAACAGTATCAGTACAAATACTCAACACAGAAACAATTACCCAAACACTGAATCAATTGACTTTAGAAAGGATTCGTATACAGTTAAGGCATGGTGCATGTCAAACATAGTTTTTGTTTCCGTCTTTATAATCTCTCTACTTATCTGTATCTTCCTTTCTAAACCTGATGTAGATGATATCTATACCAGTTGGTATAATGTTGGAATAGCTGGTATTATCACATTAGCCGCTGGAATTATTTTATCATTTTTCCTCCCCGGATATGCATTAATGCTTTTGCTAACCAAGAAATATACTGTCAGTCCTTTGCTGAAGATTTTACTAGCTTATCTTTTCAGCATGCTAATAACTGGATTAACTACTTACCTATCAGAGATATTTTTTAACAATGGGACTTATGAAAATAGGACCTTCTTGTTAGGAGTATATTCTATTTTGCTTGTATCTTTTATTTTCCGTTATGGCATCCATAGAGCTCTTTTTGGATTCAATAAGCAAATACAGCAATTGAATTTACAAACTGCAGGCGATCTTTTGAAAAGATCAAAAAGTCACGTGCCCGAGGTACTTGTGTTTGGAAGTCTGCTAATGATATTGATTGTTGCTACAAACTATCTATATGGCG
>DAIRDV010000128.1:0-3675 GCA_036795955.1 Nitrososphaeraceae archaeon
TAAGAAGATGCTTTGATCCAGATTCTATTGCCTTTATGAAGCCACCTGCTGAATTCATATGACTAACTTGTGATGAGCTATATTTTAAGTTAAGATAAATCAAAATATCTTGAACAAATCAAAGCTCGATATTTAATATAATATTTGATCCGTGGTCACCTAGGCGCGTACAATCCTATATATGGTCCCATCTATTCCCAGCACATAGAGAAACCCGTCCTGTCCGACTTGTATGTCTGTTATTACACCAAACCCGCGACCAAACACGATACTTTGAACTTCCTGAGGAGTATCGGCTATCTTATCATTTAAGGGAGGATCCAAAAGTAATTGTTCTCTGTTAGAATCTAGTTTGAAATTGTATAGATTACCAGTTTTTACATCACCTACAAACATTGTGTTCTTATATTGTTCTCCAAGTTTAGATGAATTAAGAAATTTTACCGCTGTTGGGGCTACAGTTTCCTTCCACACGAACTCGGGATCACTATATTTTCCTTTTCCATCAAAATGAAATAAATCTTGATCTGGGTCAAATCTTGATAGGGCCATACCCATTGCCTTTCTCCAGCCACTATTAAAGCCAGGAAATACATAATTAATTTCATCCTTGTCAACTCCACCATTTTCACTATCCCATAAGTTACCAGATACAGGATCAAAATCAAACCCAAAGCTATTGCGTATTCCATATGCATAGTATAAAATATTTGGAACCTTGCTCCCAAAAGGGCCGTCAGGCACAGCTTTGCCATCTTGAGTCACTCTTAAGATTCCGCTGGTTCCATCCGGAGCATTACCTCTCATAATATTCTGGATGTTACCCATTCTGCCTCCCACATCACCCACCACAACATACACATTCTTATCAGGTCCTATCACAACTTTTCCACCGTTATGATTATTCTCATGTCCTAATATTGGAGAATTTGCGGGTAAATTCAGAAGCAATAGTGGATTTACTAGTTTGTTATCGACCAATTCGTATCTGTATAATCTGTTACCAACAATTCCAGTACTGTTGGTTTCCGTATAAAATAGGAATACAAAGGTCTTTCCCTCTTGACTCTTTGACACTGCAATTCCCAACATTCCCAACTCTACTTCTGTTCCAACCTTTACTTGCAGAAGTGGTGTGGCTTGAAGGCTACCATTTAAGACTCTCTGGACCTTTCCTGTGTTTTTTTCTAAAACAAGAATATCATCTGGACCAAGAAAGGCCATACCGGTTATTGGACCCTTCAGGCCATCTTTAAAGGTTAATTCAACCTTCAAAGAAGGGTCTACTAAAGTCTGACCAGTGCTCTCAGGCAATGCTCTTACATAAGCAGCATGGGCAATCTTGTCCTCGTAAATAATAGAGGAAAAGGCAAAAGTAGGGATTAAAATTAAAGTAAAAACGAGCATAACTACTATCTGCCTTCTCATCAGTAGAAAAATTTCCAGTCAATCTTTTATCTGTTTTGAAATAATGCTAGCCAAATTGCTCATGTATTAATCTTATATACCCTATACTTACCAAATCATGTGAATAAATTTTCATTCATAAACGACATATTGCCAACGATAAATTAGATTTAATCAAAGGCAATCAGTAAAACTCGAAGATAAAAGTTGAAAATAGAAAGATAGATAATATGTTTATCCATATTTATCTTGTAATTTGACAAGTAGGCTTATTTCTCTATCATCATTAGATGACAAATATGTAAAAGAAAAGAGTAATCTGAATTCAGAACCGGAGTGGATGATGGAAATAAGGAAGAATGCATTTTCAAACTATTCCTCTCTTCCTCATGAAGTTTCACCGTTGTACAAGAAATATTCTGATGCTAATCTTCTTTATCCGGAGCGTGTTTATCTTTCACAAGGGACTAAAGACTATGCTCCAGAAGAGTATCTTAATGAAAGGATAAACGAGCTTCAAAAAGAAACTAGTATTCTTAAAATTGGTTCCTCAATCGTTCATTCGAATGTTCCTGAAAAGCTGTTAAAGCAAGGTGTAGTTATTTCAGATCTTAAGAGTGCGATAAAGGATTACGGAAGTATTATTAAAGATAGACTGAATTCAAATCAACTTAACTATACAGAAGATAAGTTTCTGGCTTTGGAGTTGTCCTGCTTTGACTCTGGTATTTTTGTGTATATACCAAAGAATGTAAGAATAGATGAGTCAATTAGAATCATCGATGTTTTGGCACCTGACGGAACATCATCAATAACAAGGAACATAGTGATATCAGAATCAAATTCAAAGGCAAGTATAGTTCAAGAATTATATAGTAATGAACAATCTGACAACAAAGTTCAACAATCATTGTTTGAACTTTTAGAATGCTATGTTGGAGCAAACTCTGAACTGGAAGTTGTAACACTGCAAGCCATGGATGAAAAAAGTACGGTTAACTTTTCAAATCGGAAAGCATTCATTGATAGAGACGCAAAAATGTCCTGGTATATGGGATTATTTGGAGCCCAGCTTTCGAGGTATAAAATTGACAATATTATGAAGGGAGCGGGAGCAAGTGCAGAGGACGTAGAAATTATTTTTGGCATCAATAATCAGTCGTTTGATGTGACATCAAATCTTATTCACGAGGGGCCAAATACAAGGGGCAGAGTGTTATCAAAATCAGTAATGAAAGACAATTCAAAGTCACTTTTTAAGGGTATGATAAAAATTAATAAAAATGGTAAATCTGCGGAATCGTTTCTGGCCGGCCATTCGATATTGTTAGACAAAGGAGCCAAGTCCGATACGATACCTGGACTTGAAATTGAAACAAATGAAGTAAGGGCGACACATTCTGCCTCAGTTGCACAAATAGATGAAAACCAAATCTTCTATCTTATGTGTAGAGGACTTAGTAACGAAGAATCAAAAAGGGAAATTGTTAGCGGTTTTTTGGAACCCTTGTCTCGCAAAATGGGTCCGACAATTCGAGCTTGGGTTAACTATCTTATGGAAAATAAGTGGCTTGGAAAACCATTAATGCTCAAAACTGACGAGGCAATGGAACATATCCTTGAAGTCGAAAAGTCAAGATACAGAGAGACAGAAGACATATTTGAAAAACATTATAAGTATAGATAGACCGAAAATATTGCAAAAAAGTGATTTAGTATGAGTTCATGGATTAAGGCATGTGAGATAAAGACACTAAACAACGGTGAAATGTTTGATTTTGATCACGATGATAAGAAAATTCTAATTATGAAAATGAAAAATAAAATTTATGCAACTGATAGAATATGCACACATGCATTCGCTGATCTTTCTACCGGATTCTTGAATGAAGACGACAATACAGTTACCTGTCCACTCCACATGTCTAGATTTAATATACAGAGTGGTGTCCCTGAGAATTTACCCGCCGAAGAACCTCTCAAGACCTACGGAACAGAGGTAAAAGATGGGTGGGTGTATGTTTTAATTTGACAATTAAATAATAGTTATGCCGTCTCGCTATCAGGTTGTACTTTTTTCGGTCTAATGGAATAGATTAACAGCCCAACTATAATAGCCATTATGATGTAATTGATAGAGGGAGTTATAATCATAGAAATGGTTCCTATTTTTGGGACCACATACACAACTTTTCCAACGTAATTCTCTTTAAATAATGGATAGTCTATCCCTGGGATGGAATATGGGTTTGCGTCTCCTCTTGTTCT
>DAIRDV010000129.1:0-3624 GCA_036795955.1 Nitrososphaeraceae archaeon
CTAACCAATCGTTATTTGACAGATATAATCCTGTTAAATATTCCGCTTCCCGTCCAAACCTACTGCAAGACAATACTAGAACATTTTTAGGAAATAAAATATAATAACTTTATTTAGATTCTATCAAATGAAACAATTCATGTATTATTATATAATCAATAATATTGATAGGAAGTGCGGATAAAAGTAAGTTAAAATTCAAATTGCCCTGTTTAGAGCAGCTTCCCCACCTGGTTTTTTGGTTTTTTATTCTAACATTACCATATGATACTGATAGTTGTTTTCCATAAAACGGTACTTTGATGTCCAGTATTTTCTTTGTTTGTTCCATATACCATCCTACAAGACTTCTTTTGAACGTACGCCTATCTTTCACATGGAATGTTATCTTCATTAGATTGTCAGATATGGTAGCATATTGTATGTGGTCCTTAACAATCTGAATTCCGTATTTTTTTCCCAGGTAGATAATTTCGTTCTGCTGAAGAGGGTCATATTCTAGTTTATCGTTCAATCTCTTATAGAATCGCGTTTTTTTCAATATCCATTTATTATTTACACTGATGAAATTCCTAATTGATTCAAGGTCCTCGCTTAATGGACAAACAACAGAAACGCCGTAACGGTCGACCCTAATGCTCAACCTTCTGCTTCTTTTACTTTTAATCAAATTCACGGATACGATAGAGTCATCCGGAAGGCTTACCTGTAAACATGATTCAAATCTCATGTTATCTTGACATTCATAGAAAGAAGTTATCACTATTTCTATTTATTGATAAAAATTTGGCGCATTTATAATTTAGTCTGAGCCAAGAGACTGACCTTAGTATCAAAGGTAATAACGCTAGTTTATCCAAAGGTGAACGTATATATTTTGAACCCATTTCCATACGCGTTTATCTCAATAGCGTGGTTTCCATAATTCTTTTCGTTTGCAATATTATAAAGCCTCTGACCGTCAATGATTAATATCCCCTCAGGATTCAGATCATTCCCTTTTGACGTATTACTAATATTGTTATCTTTACCATCCACCTTCACATTTAACTGACCTTTTCCACCCGCTACGATATATACCGATTTTGATGAGTAACCCAGTATAATACTGCCATTAGTGCCAACAAGCTCCATGTTGTCTGGATTGTTTTTCCACAGTCCTTTAAGGTATATCGTATTAGTTTTTAAATTAGAATTAGGTATTGTATAGTTGACAGTTTTTTCTGGACTGAATCCTTCTTTATTTCCAAGATTATCTGTAGCATATTGATATCCAAAGTATAACTCAGGTGTTCTGATCTGATTAAGATCAAGTGATTGTGATTGGGGCGCGCTCATTTTTGTTTGATTAAGATCTGAAATTTGAATACTTTGGCGTTTCATTTGTTCAGTCAACAATTGCCTAATGGCATTTTCAGTTTCCAAATATCCTCCTTCACCGATATGATCATATCTGATATATCCTTCTGAATCAATAAGGTATTTTCGGGGCCAGTAATTATTTTGATACGCATTCCAGGTATCATGATTATTGTCCAATAACACCGGATATTTTATTCCGAATCTTGCTACAGCTTGCTTGACGTTATCAATGTTTTTTTCAAATTCAAATTCGGGGCTATGAACTCCTACTATGACCAGTCCCTTATCAGAATATTTTTGATTCCAATCAACAAGATATGGTAAGGTCCTTATGCAGTTAATGCAGCTGTACGTCCAAAAATCGACTAAAACTACTTTTCCCTTCAGGTCTGACAGCTTTGTTCCGTTTGAATTAATGTATCCAGTTATTCCTTCAAATTCCGGTGCTTTTTTAAGTTGGGACTTGTCTTGTAGTAAATTTACATTCGTTATTTTACTAGCATTATTATTTTCAGAGGACGATTTATTCAGTTCCGGATTGTTAAAGTAAATTGCAAATCCTACTATGAGGGCAACGACACCTAGTCCAGTCAACAAAGCACTTAGGTTATCTTTATTCATCTACGGTCCCCTTTCTATTTTGATGATTTCATTGGCTAGTGGAAAATTACCTAATATGCTGAGACTATTAGTGAATACTAATATTCCGAGTATAATCAACATGATGCCCATTGCGGGATTAAAATATTTCAAATGTTTCACCATTTTTCTAATTACGCCGGTTGCCTGAGAGAAGAAAACACTAGTTACTAAAAACGGGATTCCAAGACCTAGCGAGTATGCTAGTAATGAATTGTATGCTGCTCCTGGAGCTGTAGCCGCCAAAGTAAGAGTACTCCCCAATAAAGGACCAACACACGGAGTCCAGCCTGCAGCAAATGCAGCTCCGAACACAAATGATGTAATATAACTGGTCTTGAATTTGGGGATAGATGTAAATTTCTTTTCAAAATTTAGACGTCTTAATCTTGTAGAAAGTATCAAGTATACCCCAAATCCAATAATTACAAGACCCCCAACAGAGGTCAATACATTTTGAAAGCCTAGCCCCACGTTCAACAAGACACTATTTAGAAATACCCCTAGAAGTGCAAAAACAAGAGAGAATCCTAGAACAAAATACACAGTATTTAGGAAAATGTTCAATCTGGTGGATTTTTTTAACTTAAGAGATTGTCCTGTTTGTCCTGATGAATCTTGAATTTCATTTAGCGTCGTTCCAGAAAGATACGAGACAAATGCCGGTAAGATTGGCAAAATACACGGTGAAAAAAAAGATCCTGCACCTGCAAGTGCGGAAATAAAAATGCTAGAATCAAACATATTCATAATGGTTGTTTTTTTGGATTAATACTTTTGTCCAAATTAACACCAAATTTATTACATATCTCAAATGCCTACTTTCGTATCTGTAATCTGGTTTCAACTTAAGTTACAAAAAGATTGGGAGTTGTAGATTCTATTTCTGAATGAATTGTAAATTTTACTTCTTTATTTCTGTAAGTCGCAGAGCATCTAGATCCTGTTGGGTTTCCATCTGGTTCTTGTTTCCGTATACTATCAATATTCTGTCGTTATCTTTTATCACATATTTTGCTATTGAGTCCGTCTTGTTTCCATTTATGTAAAATTCCAAATTTGAGTTTCCGTTACTGCAATAACTAGTGTTATTTTCGAGAGTGAAGCAGTTATTCGAAACGTTCATCCCTACGCTTCTAAAGAACTCTTCTACTGGAACTCCGGTAGCATGTCTGTGCATTGTGTTGCCATCATTATGTTCAACGTGGATATACGGGGATCTAACTTGGTACTGTGGCTGACTGAAATCTAGTTTTTTACCGTTTATTTTGACTGCGAATGCTGCATGAACGTGTTCAGAACCAAGAGGTCCAAATGCCCGACTTGGTTTTACCAAATGTTCAGAGTAAATGTTTACAGCATATGCCATAATGGCCAAGAGAACGATTACAGCCGGTATGACTATCATCAAATTCTTCTTTCTTCTCTTGCGAGATACTGCAAAATAGCTCTTATCATCTCGTTCTTTTCTTGGGTTGAGAGCCTTGTCTTTCTTTGTATTATTATCTTTCTTTTTATTATTCTTCATTTTCACGCATCAACTAACGATTTATTGATTAGAACTTTGATGGATAATTTAAAGAAATCTTTACAGAAATTTGCCCAAGAGCAAAATATCTTGAT
>DAIRDV010000130.1:0-3614 GCA_036795955.1 Nitrososphaeraceae archaeon
TAATTTTCTCATTTGAAGGAGCCACATAATCATACCCCATTTCTTTTAATATTGCCGCATTTTTTTGTTCAAGATTTGTAGAGTAGGTGTATGATGAAAATTCAAATACTTTTGAACCTAGGGATTCGAGCCTTTCTTTGAATACATTGGCATAGTCTCCATGCCAAAGTATTCCAACATTCTTATCCTTAATATCTAATTTACTGATTAATTCGATAATTCCATTTATTGTATTCATTTTAGGAACAAATCTGGTTACAATTCCGAACTTTCTTAATTCCAAAGCAGGTTTGTCGCTTCGTGCAATAACAATCGTATCATTTAACTTTTTAATCACATTATCCAAATGATTAGATTTCACGACACATTGAAAAAGGTTGAAAACTCCAACTCCTGTCATAAAAACGAAAAAATGCATTTTTTCAGTTTCTACTGTTTCTATAAATTTGGTACACTCTGAATTTAATGCATTATTACTATTATTACTTCTAATTCCAATTGTTGGAGCAACATATGGAATACCTCCAAATTTTTGAACAAGGCTGGCAAGTTCAGAAGCTCTTCGGCTTGATGTGATGGCTACGGTTATACCATTCAGGGACATTGATGATTTATGATGTATTAGAATAATTAAAACTTGAGTCTGCCCTGAATGGATAATATACAAGCATCTGTCAGGTTATTTTTGAATACTGTTAACTTTTCAATTTAATCAAAGACGTAGCGCGAGAACACAAAATTCAAGTTGGTGCATGGACTTTTCTCTTCATATCCGTTATCCGGATCTGTTCGCCCGTCAAATGCCATGCACCTTTTGAATAAAGTCAACTAAATTAAATTAAACCTTTTTGATTTCCAATGTTCCGGAACTTCCATCGATTGTTGCTTTGCTGTAGTTTTTTATTTTATCTATATCTTGATCTTTGGGAATCTCTAACAGTGGTATATTTGCTATTGCACATCCTGATGCGGTAGTAATATCAGTCTTAGAAGTGCAAATTATCCCAGATGGAGATACACCATTTGACTTTAGGGCAAAAATGGAATAAGCTCCTACGCTACTGCCGACTGCATACGGGAAGACAAGCAGGTTATTTTTGAGGCTTTTCCCGAATAATTCATGATTATTATCTGTAATCATCCCTGTCAAATGATCTACAGAAGACAAGAAGTTGATAGGTTGCTTGGTAATTAGTATTCTTCCACTTGCACTCCCACCAACGATTACTTTACACCTTAGAGAGAAGTTCAAACCATCTTCACTTTGCATATTCTTTTAAAATGGACTTGATACTGGATAAACAAACAGATACCTTATTGGATTTATTCAAATAATGGGCAGCCTTTATGCTATTTGTTATAACGCCATCGTATTCGTCTTTCGTTAAGAGAGGTGATAAACAAGTACAGGCATCGCAGATTATATTTGCGCCTGCACTTTCAAGTTTTTGGGCTATCCCTGATTTGCAAGCCTTCTCATAAATTGGTCTGGCGCAAAAGATCATACATTTCTTTGAAAATTTTTTGTCGCCAATCATATTTGAAATTAATTCTAATTCATATGATCCTAGCTGGGGACTTCCAAGTGCTATGACGTCTCCTGATTCATCGGAATGCAGTTCGTCCATAATTGACTTTGCTTCCTCCTTCCCAAATGATATTGCTTCTGCATCTATCTCCTTGTTAGAGAACATGCCACACGCCCCAGAAGTACCCAGTGCAGCAGCCAAAGATTTAGTCTTGTACATATCTATGTTGCTAACATAGGGACCGAATGAAACACAGCTCTCGTTTACGGCCTTACCTGCAAAATATCCTAGTAAGCCGTAATCCAATTCCGATTCTAGATCTGTATCAATCTTTATTTTGATTTTCGGATCTCTAATATTTGAAATTCTCAGATCCGAGTACGGAGCTTTACCGGTTACGGCACTCGCCAATGCGCTTAGGGCGCTTTCTTTGTTAGTGTGTAAGTCAAACACTGAATTGGCCATTACTGCGGCGTTACTTTCTGCAAAACTAACATTGTGTCCTCTTTCTGGTAATTGAAATAATTCATAGGGAGTACATGAAAAAGAAGGAACAGATCCCATATTACCATAAGCTTTAATTATTTCACCCTGTTTTTTCTTAAATTTGCTTGAAAGATTATTTTTTTTATGTGAATCATAGCCCATGGGATTTATTGTAGTTTGAACCGAAAATCGTGCTTCTTCACTATATTTTGTGAGAAAATTGGCGCCTGCATCGCCTATTGTATTATAGTTTACTCCAGACAGATGAACCCAATCTACTGGAATTAACCTCTCTGCATCGGTTGCTTTGCCGATTGATAATAACAATTTGTATGCAATTGATATCGAATCACCAAACTTTCCATCAAGTCCCTCTTCTTCGGCTCGAGATAAATGCACACTCACTATGCATAGGCTGACATATAATAATCATGGCTATATTGAATTATGATGTTTTTCAGCTATTGAATAGAATAAATAGAGATTGATATCATCATACTGGCATGGAATGTGCAGTATATGATACATATGTAACAAAAAAAGATGGTAAAACTATGCACTTTGACGTTATAGTGGAATCTTCAACTCCACATGAAAAAGCAATAGAGTATGGAAAGGCGTATCTGAAGGATGCAGGTCAAGACGGACAAACAATGACCCAAGAAGAATGCCAATTTTGTCATGTTCAAGAAGCACCGAGAGTAGTTGAAGACAGCATACAACAAAGTGGATACTTTATACAAAAGATGGAAGGCTGTCCTTAATAATAAGAACAAGTTCCTTAGTTCATTATTTTTTCTTTTTTGCACTATTCGACCCAAATTTTTTTTTGTGTAAGGTATCCTTTAACAGTTTCAATGACAATAACTTAGGAATTACTTTAGTGCATTCACTTGGTTTTCATTTTTCTCATATAGAAAACAAGACACTTTATGATTTTGTTCCTTTGTCTCTAGTATAGGCTCCTCTTTACAAATTTCCATGCTATACGGACACCTATTGAAAAATTTGCAGCCTATTTCTGCGGGAGGTGAATCAAAATTTTTGATTCTAATTATCTTTTGCTTGTCAATATTGTCAAATCTGGGTTCAGATATAGCATCCAATAATGCCTGGGTATACGGATGAAGAGGATTTGACAATACTTTGTCTATATGTCCACTTTCAACAATCTTGCCAGCGTACATGACAGAGATTTCATCTCCTATATATCGTGATGTTGCAAGATCATGTGTGATGTAGAATACAGTTATTTTTCGGTTGATACTTAGTTGCCTTATTATTTGTAGGATCTGTGCTCTTATTGAAACATCCAGCATAGAAACGGGTTCGTCTGCTATGATGAGTTTAGGTTCGATGACAAGAGATCTCGCAATAGCAACTCTCTGTCTCTCTCCACCAGATAACATATGTGGATATTTTTCAGCAAATTCTTCAGCAGGTTTAAGATTTACATCATTCAATACAGTGAGAATTTTCTTAATTCGTTCCTCATTTGAGTAATCATTGTAGAAAATATCAATCGGTTCTTTTATGATGTCAAACACTTTCATAAGTGGGTTAAGCGAACTATATGGATCCTGGTGAATCATCTGAGCT
>DAIRDV010000131.1:0-2727 GCA_036795955.1 Nitrososphaeraceae archaeon
TATTTCCTTTCCTTTTGAAGAATCGTAATCGATTCTATTGGACGTTATTTTAATATTCGTGTTGTTTCCTGAATTTTTTATTCCCACTTCTCTACATCGGATACAACGACATTGTAGGCCTTGCTCTTTCAATTTTTGTTGAAGGGTCTGTCGGATATTACTACTTTTATATCCATCTAAAATATCATCCGACTCAATTTCGCGTTGAATTCTCATTATTCGTATCCATGGTGGAACTATTTTTTTTATTTCAAGAAGTAAATCAGTAAAAACATCATTAGAATATGGTTGGTAAAGTCCTCTTTCATACAGTTTTGCCAGCCCGGTATCTTTAAGTAGTAATGTCGGGTAAATTTTCAACATATCAGGTTTCAAGCGTGAGTCATCAAAAAGTTTTTTGAAATCCGATAGATCTTTTTGTGGATCAGAACCAGGCAACCCAGGCATCATATGTGCTACAATTTTGTATCCTGAATCTTTTGCAATTTGAAATGATTGATAGACGTCATCCACATTATGGCCTCTGTTAATATTCTTGTAAACATTATCACTTAGAGTTTGAACACCAATTTCGACTCTGGTAATACCTAGTTCTAGCATCAAGTCGATGTGCGTTTCTTTACAGTAGTCTGGTTTTGTTTCCACAGTAAATCCGACGCAACGAATATCGCTTACTTCATTGAGTATTTGTGCTTGATGAAGGGAGGTGGATTTAACTCCGTTCAATGTGTCATAGCATTCTTTTACAAAATTTCGTTGATAATCAATAGGCATGAAAGGAAAGGTTCCACCGACAATTACTAATTCTACCTTTGAAATATTATGGCCTCTTGAATATTCTTGATCCAATTTTGACATTATTTGTCTTCCTGGATCAAAATCAGATTTTTGCGCTAATCGAGTTACCGGTTCCTTTCCAGTATAACTCAATGGAACATTCAATTCTTTACCGCCAGGGCAGTATATGCATCTACCATGAGGGCAGTCATATGGTTTTGCCATGACTGCAATAACAAGTACGCCTGAGGCAGTTTTGATGGGTCTTAGCATCATTGTTTTCCTTATATTACTGTTAATTGGTAAATATTTTAGAATATCGCGGAATCTTGGAGTTCTTGATAAGTGATACTCGGACGAAGTGCTTCTTATAAATGAAGAAATGCTTACAAGCGAACATTCTGGAAGTTGACTTAGTTTATTACCTATTTCCCTGCAAGCGAGATCATAATTATCCGATCCTTTTTCCAAAACTGAGTTTCTTGTAGCCATCATCTAAGACATCATTGTTTTACAATACCCATATTTCTTATATACTATGACTAATTGTTTCTATCCTTATTTTACTGTCAAATTCCTAATCGGAATGAAATACCGTCTATAAAGTTTTGCTTATTAGGAAATTTTTTGTAATACCAATCTGGTGGGCACTGGAGATAATAAAAAAAGGGGTCTGTTAATTCACTGTTTAATAATCTGGTGTGCCTGCTTGTTGACCCGATGTAGAGGGAGGTGTTGCTGAATTTGCCACTGATGATTGGTTGCCTGTTTGGTTGCCTGTTTGGTTGCCTGTTTGGTTGCCTGTTTGGTTGCCTGCCCCTGAAACATTTCCCTGAGCAAATGCAACTGTCAATTGCAGTCCCATTAGTCCGCTCATAATTGTACAAACTGCTAATGCCACTAACAGCGCGAATCTTCTATTGGTTGTCATGTACAGTCCCTAGTTTTTAATACTTATTAGGAAGTTAAATTTGAATGATTTTTTGTTTGGACATGTAACTTAGTTAAGCCATCTTATTATACGCCAATGCTTCACGTCGTAGAGTCTTTTAATCTTCATGCAAAAGACACTGGTGGGGATCTCTCCTGTCTGCTTCTATTTTCCCACCAGAATACTTTTACAATTTGTAAAGTAGTAAAAAATCTGTACATGTAAGTTCATCACTTTAGAATTTTGATAATATTTAAATTGAAGATTTAGGATTCGGTTGGCTCCTGAAAAAAATTTCATATATAATGCCTTCAAAGAAATACCTATGACTATAGGACAAAAACTCTTCGAAGAGGTTGGTAAAATAACAGATTTCAAAGTAGTGAAAGTGCATCCGCTTGAAGGAGTAAAAACTGAAGTCAGTTTCACATCAGACATTAAAGGCATTGGGAAGTACCCGAGCGGTAAAAATCTTGCTTCAGGGACTATAACAAAATATTCTCATGGCATAATAGACGGTAACTGGCAGGGTACTTTGACGAATGAACATGGGGAACAGTTCCTATGGTGGGCTCACGAAAAAAGCAAAGTACTAGAAAATGGTAAAATCAAGGGACTCAATTTGGCAACCGGATTTACGAATTCACAAAAATTATCGTGGATGAATAGTCTAATTATTGTTATAGATTTATCCGGTTCAATTTTCTCTGACGAATTCAGTGCTGTTGGATATGAGTGGACTTGTGAAGTTGGATAGCCCAGAAAATTAAAAAAAGGAACTTAAAGGCATTACTACATGTCTCCAAAAGATCTTGACTAGTATTGAATCTTGTCTAGAACTAAAACAGGGTCTATTTAAGTCCGAATAGTTGCTTTAGGGCTTCAAGTATCGGGTTACCTCCTGTTGGGAATCCTGGATTAGTCACATTTCCTGTTACATTTATTGTGGGTTCTTTTGTTGGTGTAGTCACATTTCCTGTTACATTTATTGTGGGTTCTTTTGTTGGTGTAGTCACATT
>DAIRDV010000131.1:2827-3608 GCA_036795955.1 Nitrososphaeraceae archaeon
TTTAGCGGGCAATTCTTTTTCAGGTATTAAGTCTTTTACGTATAGATAGTTATCCTTTTCATTATAGCCAAGATCTGATATTGTTATTACTTTAAATTTGTAATCGTGAAGGTATTTCATTTCTTTTTCGAAGAGACCGACATCAGTTACAGAATTTTTTTCTCCACCTATATCATGATACATAATAATTGGAATTGCATTAATTGTTCCGTTCTTATTGTACCTTAATTGACTATTAACAACTTCTATGAACCTTTTAAAAGCTTGTGAATCGCTAAAAGAATTCTCTACAATTTCAAAGTCGTGACTCCAATTTCTAACTGAATATTTGTTGGCATAAGTAGGAGTACCATTGTCGGTAAAGGTCCTACAATCCTTTTGACCATATTGCTTCATTCCATCACATCTTAGGAACATGAGTGGATCATTTCCGCGGGTTGCAAAATCATAATGTTTTGCAACAATATCAACTATGGATTTATTATCTGAGCCAGTGCTAAACGGATACTCGAAACTCTTTGGATCTATCCCGTAATCATCCAAGCATTTTTTTGATTTTCCGACTTCATATTCTATTGAGGCCTTTGAGAGTTCTGTGAGGCGAACATGAGACATACTATGCGATCCAATATCATGGCCATCATCGTGTAAGGTCTTTATTTCGTTCCAATTCATATATCCGTTCTTTTTCCCAACATAATTGCAAATTACGTCAAATGTGCCCTTGAAGTCATATTTATCAAGAATCGGTTTTGCGTTTGTGAACTGGCTTTTTAGGCCA
>DAIRDV010000132.1:0-3606 GCA_036795955.1 Nitrososphaeraceae archaeon
CCAGAATTGTTTCTTTTCATTTTATATTTGTTTAACAAAACATCTAATATCGAGATAATTACATTACTAACTCACAGTAGCTTATTCAAGTTACATAATAGAGTGCCTATTTTTGCCGATATTTGATGCAATTTTTTATCCATCGACTAGGAAATCTGCGGTCATAAAAGTGCAGATGCATGTAAGATGCCATGCAATTATGAATCAAAATACCATCATGCTTACCATCATCAATTCCAACACCTCGTTTCAAATTGTAAGCATATTGTGAATCTTTTGGCAATTCAACGAGTTTTGAGTAGTGAAATTCATGTCCTTTCATATTTCCAATTTTACCATATGCGCTTGCAAGGATATCTGCTTGGGTATAGTTCAACGTGAGCCTTCCTGTCATTTCCGTTTTAGCGTCAATAATTCCCACCATTCGAAAATTCTTCTTGGAATTTTTGTATCCTGTTATTGAACGTGTTAAGTACATTAGCCCTCCACATTCTCCATATACTGGCATCTCATTTTGTGCTGCTTTTCTTATTGACTTTAGCATTGATTGATTTGAATTTAGTTTATCGGCCATTACTTCGGGAAAACCTCCACCTAAAATTAGTCCAGAGATGTCATTAGGAAGATAGTTATCAACAATAGGACTAAAAAAGCATATTTCCGCTCCAAGATTTTTCAGGACTATTAGATTCTCATTATAATAAAAATTAAAAGAGTTATCAAGGGCTATGGCTATTTTAACACGCTTTTGAGCTTTGGACTCCAATCTATCTGCTGACATGACGAAATTTCGTTTCTTTAAATTAAGTAGAGAAATGATTTTATCGTAATCCACTTCTTCTGACACTCTATTTGCAAGCTTATGTATTTTATTTTTTTTTGAAAAGTCAAATTCATCGGTAGGTATCAATCCTAAGTGACGTTCATCCATCTTCAATACAGAATCTCTTTTCACTATACCCAATATAGGAACATTTATTGCGCTTTTGCATGCCTCCGTTAGATATCGGGCATGCTTTGGACCTGAAACGTTATTAAGAATTATACCAATTATTTTCAAACTATTGTCGAAATTTAGATAACCAGAAATCATTGCGGCAATTGAGCGAGCCGCCTTTGCAGCATCTACCACCAATATGATTGGTGCGTGTAGAATCTTGGCAACATATGCGGTACTTGCAAAATCGTTTTTTCCTGACATCCCATCGAATAAACCCATTACCCCTTCAATAACTGCTATATCTGCATTTTCAGCAGCTTCGTGTACAGTTGAGATAATACCATCCTCGCCCATCAACCAGGCGTCCAAAGTTCTGGATTCCTTTCCGGTAATTATTCTGTGATAACTTGGATCGATAAAATCGGGACCAATCTTAAACGGTTGAACTATTAGACCTTTTTTATTTTTCAACGCATGCATAACTGCAATGGTAATAGTAGTCTTACCCACTCCACTGGTTGTACCTGCAATTATGATTATTGATGGCATTGTAACCAAATAGCTGTTCGAATTTATAATGGCCAGCCGATATTTATCGTAATAGCTATAAATCGCGTCGTTTTACATCTGTCATATTATATCTGTAAATTTGAGATCCTGTTTCCATTGTGAAGATAAGGCGAATAAATCCAACTATATTAAGTAGACGACACCCAAGGTGACTCAGTTAACATAATAATATATATTCGACGAACGAAAAAAATTATTCCTATTCCGGATGTCAAAACAGTTTTCACTTGATCCTGAAACTTTTTCACCTAGAGGTGACCAACCAGCCGCAATAGAAAGTTTAGTGGAGGGACTAAGACGTGGTAAAAAGATTCAGACACTGTTGGGGGTGACTGGTAGTGGGAAGACGTTCACTGTAGCAAATGTCGTTGCGAGGACAAATAAAAATACACTAGTTATATCACACAACAAGACGCTTGCAGCACAACTTTATTCAGAATTCAAGCAATTTTTTCCGAATAACAATATTGGTTATTTCGTTAGTTTTTATGATTATTACCAGCCTGAAAGCTACTTACCTCAGACGGATACTTATATAGAAAAAGACACAGAAGTAAACGAAAAAATCGAGAAAATGAGATTAGAAGCAACAGCTATGCTGATGTCAGGCGAGCCAACCCTTATTGTATCAACAGTTTCTTGTATATATTCCCTAGGCTCTCCCAAGGAATGGGACCAGAGTGCTATAACCTTATCAGAAGAAATGAGAATAGGAAGAAATGAACTAATACATAAGTTGATAGAAGCTCGATATGAGAGAAATGACATAACACTGTCATCGGGTAGTTTTAGAGTTAAAGGAGATACGATTGATATTATACCTGGATATTCTGATGACGTTATCAGAATATCCCTCTTTGGAGATCAAATAGAACACATTAGTATTCATAATAGTGTTACCATGTCCAAAAAACGTACTGTTGGTACCGTAAAAATATTTCCTGCAAAACACTACATAATAGATGAAGACGCTAAGAATGACGCTATCACATCTATTCAAAGAGAACTTGAAACCTGGATTCCGAATTTACCTGGTGAACTTGAAAGGCAAAGACTTAATTCAAGAACTAATTACGACCTTGAAATGATACAAGAGTTAGGCTATTGTTCTGGAATAGAAAATTACTCTAGGCATCTTGATGGAAGAAAGCCAGGTCAACCTCCCTTTTGTTTGCTTGATTTTTTCGGTAATGATTTTCTACTGGTGATAGACGAATCACATGTTACTCTACCTCAGCTTAGGGGCATGTATCAAGGTGATTATACCCGGAAAAAGAGTCTCATAGACTATGGATTCAGATTGCCTAGCGCATTTGACAATCGCCCGCTTAAATTTCATGAATTTGAAAAATATCTTAAGTCTGTAGTCTTTGTGTCTGCTACACCCGCAGAGTATGAAAAGAAAAACAGTTCTGCAATTGTAGAGCAGCTTGTAAGACCAACAGGACTTGTAGATCCTAAAGTAGAGGTTAGACCAACACAAAACCAAATAGATGACTTGATAGGTGAGATAAATTCGCATGCTCAAAAAAATCAGAGGACGCTGGTAACTACACTTACCAAGAGGATGGCCGAAGATCTCGCAGAATATTTGGCCAAAAAAGAAGTAAGGGTAAGATATATGCACTCAGAAATTGAAGGACTTGAGAGAACTGAACTTATTAGGCAACTCAGAATTGGGGAATTCGATGTTCTGGTCGGAATCAATCTTTTAAGAGAAGGACTTGACATACCCGAGGTCGGGCTAGTAGCAATACTTGATGCAGACAAAGAAGGCTTTTTGCGCAATACGACAAGTCTAGTTCAGACGTTCGGGAGAGCATCAAGGAATATCGATGGAACCGTAATAATGTATGCAGACAATATTACTCAGTCGATGAAAGAAGCAATTTCTGAAACAGAAAGAAGAAGAAAAAAGCAGATATTATATAATCAGAAACACGGCATTACACCAAAGACTATAGTAAAAGCAGTTGCAAAGAGAGAAGACGAAGCGGGAATCAATGTAGAAATCAAATCCATGTCTGCAAAAGATTTGTCAAAACTTGCTTTCGAAATCGAGACAAATATGAAGAAATACGCCGAAGATTTGGACT
>DAIRDV010000133.1:0-3597 GCA_036795955.1 Nitrososphaeraceae archaeon
GTACTAGTAGATTTTTGGGCAACATGGTGTGGACCATGTCAGTTCATGCTTCCGATATTTGACAAGCTTGCCAAAAAGTATGAAGAGAAAGTTATTTTTGGAAGACTGAATGTTGATGACAATCAGGGAGTGGCAATGAGGTTTGACGTCTACGCAATTCCTACATTCATTGTATTTATGAATGGAAAGCTAGTCGAAAAGGCGGTAGGCGCCGTTGGCGAGAAAGGTCTAGAAGGCTTACTAGAAAAATACCAGTAGGCAAAATTTTCTTACAGATATCCAAACGCTGGATCTGATTCTCGTTTTTTTGCTAATATGAGGTTGAAAATTTCTTGCACTTCTTCGCCTAGTTTATCTGAAAATCTTTCCAGCAGTATTCGTGCTTGTCTGCTGTTAAGGTCTGTATAAAAAACATCGCCTTCATTAATCTGTCTGCCAATTGTCGGTTCCTTTATGGAAAGTGCCACCTGTGTGCCTCTTTCAGCGGTATCTATATTTTTGCCTTCATTTTGTATCTGATGCACAACGCCAATTTTCTTACCATCTTCGTTCATTACAGTAGTCTTTTGCCTTAACTTTCCAACTAGAATCTCTGCACCAAATACTGCGGGGTTGTTCCTTCGAAAGACATAACCTTTCATGAATTGAAATTTGCAAATGGGTGGTATTTCGTTAAAAATAATAGAGTCTTCATGAGTTTTTTCATATTCAACCCATTCAGTGTAACTTCTAACAAGGTTGTAAATTATTTTTTCGTTAAATATTTTTATCTTTCTTTCAAATGATTCCTTTTCCGCATCTTCAAAAACCTTTACGTTAAATCCTAGCACCACTCCTAGGTAACGATCTTTCTCTCTAACCGCAGAGGCTGAAAGGATATCTCTGCGAGTAATAGTCCCCAAATCAGCAGATCTAATTGGTATTTTTTCCTTTTTCAAAAGCTCAGTAATGGCCTCAATTGAGCCTATGGTATCACATCGTAAAATTATCCCATTGGACTCTGTTTGTATTATTGCTGACTTTATCTCAGACTCTATACTAGTTTTTAATTTTTCTTCGTCTTCTGGTCTTTTAACAACATAGAGCGGACTTCCAGCAAGTACCCCTTCAAGGTCAGGCGACGTTATTTTCAGACCTGCAGCAGCAGTCACTTTATCAACGTGTCTAAATTTATCCCTGGGATCTCTCATCTCATCCAGTGGTTTTGGAAGTAGTAACGCCTTGATTTTAGTTGTGGTAACACTATCTTTTTTGCCAACTACAATTTTATCTCCTTGCTTTATAGTTCCATCCAAAAGTATGATATTTGCTGATGGGCCCAGGCCAACTTCATCATTAACTTCAAGCACAAGACCCCTGGTGTCTGTTTCATTGCGCTCCAATCTTTTGGATAAATATTGTTGAGTTAATCCAACTAAAACTGCCAGTAGTTCTGGTATTCCAGTTCCTCTTACCGCACTAACAGGGACAATTGCCAGCTCCTTTGTAAAATCCTTTACACGCCAGAATGCCTCAGAATTATAACCTAATCGAGAAAGAGCACCCACAACTGTGTATATTTTTTCATCAAGAAATGAGACAATGGAGGTATCTTGAATCTTTAGTTGTTCTGCAACGAGGATAGAATCATTTTTTTTCCAACCTGAAATTTGATCTATCTTGTTAAGCGCTATTACAAATGGAACTTTTCTCTTTTTTAAAATGTCCAAACTTTCAATCGTTTGTGCCTCAAGTCCTTTGTTGACATCAACTACCACTATGGCAATATCGGCTGCTGAACCTCCCCTCATGCGGAGATTTGCAAAGACCTCGTGGCCGGGGGTATCTATAACAAGTAAGCCCGGGACGAAATTATCTGATTTTGATAGTTTGTCAAATAACTTTCCAGTAATGTCTTTGATAGTTTGAATCGGAAAATAACTTGCACCAATATGTTGGGTTATTCCTCCCACTTCTCTTGACTGTACGGCCGTTCCACGAATCTTATCAAGTAAGGACGTTTTACCAGAGTCTACATGACCTAAGACTACTACAACAGGTTGGCGAAGTTCCACTTAATTAAAAATGATTTTAGACTCTTTTATGAAGCTTTCAGCCGAATCGGAGGCATGTATTATATTATCTGTAAATCCAAGTCCAAAATCGCCTCTAATTGTTCCTGGTTGGGCTTCAGTTGACTTGGTATTTCCAACCATTAGCCTTACTGTTGATATTGCATTGGTTCCTTCTAAAATACAGCCTACTGTTTTACCAGAACATATGAATGAAACAAGCTCTTCAAAAAAATGCTTGTCTTTGTGAGCATCATAGAACTTGCGTGCCGAATCTGTGTCAAATTGAAAAGATTTGAGATTGACTATTTGAAAGCCCTTCTCTTCAAATCTGGTAATAATTTTTCCAACAATACCCTTTTTGAATCCATCCGGTTTTACCACAATAAGGGTTTGCTCTAAGTCAGACATTTCCTATCTCTTATTTTTTGACCTTGATTCCGCCTTTAACGTACTTTCTGGTCCATTTCAATTTTCTTGGATCTCGTTTTAATTTCATGTTCTTTTTACATTTAGGTGAACATGTCCACTGTATTGAACCATCATTTTTTACTGACATCATTCCTGTATCAGTAGGAATATGTTTTCCACAAAAGAAACAATTTCTAAGAGATGTTGCTGCTTTACTCAAACAATATCACTACTTTATCTTTCTTGCCTCTCTTTCGGTTTCTCTCAACATCAGAATATCTTTCATCCTAACTGAACCTTTAACATTTCTTGTGAGAATTCGACCCTTATCCTTTCCTTCTAAAACCTTTACTCTGACTTGGATCACTTCACCTGCAATACCAGTTCTGCCCACAATTTGAATAACTTCAGCTGGAGTTACCCTTACTTCTGCAGCTTTACTCACCAGTAAATCACTCCTTCTTGTCTTTAATACTTGACAGAGTTCCAATTACTTGGTCAATAATATGCTGACCTTCTCCTGCATCAATTATAGTTGCTGCAGCAGAACCAACTTCAATTCCAAGTGACTCACCTAATTGTTGTTTGCTTGGTACAAAAATGTAAGGAGTATTCCTTTCATCGCAAATAATTGGAATGTGAGCTACAACTTCTGGAGGTTGCACGTCTTCTGCTATTACCACCAATTTTCCTATTCCTCTTTCTACTGCCTTTGTTGTTTCATTAGTTCCTTTCCTAACACTTCCGCTCTGTTTTGCTACTCTGACTGCTTCGTAGACTGCATTTACGAGATCTTTTGGAGTTTCAAATTTTACATAAAAAGGTTTACTCATTTTACAATTCATCACCCATCGGGATCATCTTTAATCTACTGAATAGTTGTAGAGGCGTATTAAAAATGTTGCCGAGCAATTATTATTTTCCACCCAGGGTGTCGTTAACAAGCCTCGTGTATTCATTGACTTTGGAATTAATCAATAATTCATCAGTTGATTCCCCATACATTCTAATCAATGGCTCAGTTCCGCTAGGGCGAAGCATTAACCAACTTTCTTCATCAAACCAAATCTTGACGCCATCTAGTGCTTCTATTTTCATTGGACTTCCATGAGCCTTGGAATTTTCTATTACTCTT
>DAIRDV010000134.1:0-3593 GCA_036795955.1 Nitrososphaeraceae archaeon
TAAATTTCCGTTGTGGACATTGGTCTTCCATTATATTTCACTATCTTGTAATCAATTTTTGTGCCAGTATTTTGTTGTACCAATGATGCTAACTGAGATGTATAATTCATTTCCACATCTATTACTTGGTTGGCGTCGACCAAGAATTTTTTGACAGTTTCAGTGGGAAATGGATGGAGTAGTCGAACTTGAATAAATCTAAATTTATTTCCCTCTTCTGATAATTTTTCGATGGCTTCTAGAATTGCACCCTTTGTAGAGCCCCAGCTGATAATGACGTTCTTAGCATTAGGACCGAAATCATAACATGTCACCTTATCGTCATCAGGAATTTTTTCTAATGCTATATCCAGCTTTTTCATTCTCTTATCCATCATCTTGTTCCTATTTTCAGGATCCTCTGAAATGTGGCCTTCTTCTGTATGTTCATCTCCAGTATTCCAATATATTGCATTTTCCGTTCCTATAGGAACTCTTGTAGAAACTGGAGAATCGTCAAGTTTGAATCTTTGAAAGTGACCTGCAGCTCCTTCAACATCATTTTTGTCCACATTATTTTTGAATCTGCCTCTTTCAATTTTGAGCTCATTGCTAAATCTTTTGCACGTTTTGATACTACTACTAATCGCTTTGTCGAGCAAATGAATTACAGGTAATTGATAAACCTCTGCAAAATTAAAGGCCTTTATTGAATCATAAAAAGATTCTTCGATATCACCAGAGGCTAGCACTATTTTTGGAAATTCTCCATGTCCTGCATTTATTGCAAATAACAAATCGCTCTGTTCGTGTCTTGTTGGCAATCCGGTCGAAGGCCCTGCTCTTTGATACATTGTAACTACTAAAGGGACCTCATTCATTCCAGCCCAACCTAGTGCTTCAGCCATCAATGAAAAGCCGGGTCCAGATGTTGCGGTAGCCGTCCTGACGCCGGTCAATGAAGCTCCAATTGCCATAGTAACTGCAGCTATTTCATCCTCCGTTTGAACTACAACCATGGATCCGTTTTTGCCATTAGCTTGGTCAATAATTTGGTTTGATTCTAGAAATTCGCTCTCATCACTTGCTGGAGTAATTGGATAATAGGTCTGAAACCTACAACCTCCGAGAATTTTACCAATTGCTGCAGCCTGACTGCCTGAGAGTAAAAGATAATCCTGTAGGGTATCCTTAGGGATAATCTTGTACTTGGTAGTCTTAAGATCAATTTTAGCGCTCATTTGGGAATAGGCGTATTCGGCTGCTTCGATGTTAATTGTGACTAGTTTTGGCTTTGATCCAAAGATATCTTGAATAGCACTTGTTAGAGCTTCTTTTTTGATACCAAGTAAAGAAATGGAAGCCGATATCGCCATAACATTAACTACTCTTGCCAATTTACTCAATTTAGGATCGTTCATTTTTTTCGCTACCGCTTCAATCATTTCAAAATACGGTAGGCCATATACTATGCAACCTCTCGATTTTGCAAATTCCAGCATACCGCTCAAATTAACAGATTGTCCAGAATCTTCCAGCAATTTACGTATTCTATTACTTGCTTCAAAATCAATTGTAGGTACTTCGAGTAATGTTGTTTCGGCAAGAGTTGAGTCATAAATTATCACACCCCCGGAAGATACTCTGTCTGCATGTCTGAAGACGGTCTCTGCGTCAAATGATACTAGCATGTTGATTTCTTCCAAATGGGAATTCACAGGTTTTTCAGAAACCCTTATTGTAAAATAGCTGTGCTCTCCTTTAATGTTAGAATAAAATTCCCTCTTTCCAAATATATGAAATCCTTCTTTCGCACAAGTTTTTGCAAAAATATTTGCAGCTGAATCAACACCGCTTCCCTGAGGTCCGCCAATTAACCAGGATATAGAATTCACATTAGACATAAAGGACAATGAGTTGCATTCTTCTCCAAACTATTAATCACGTTATAGATATATAAAATATGAAACCATCAACCGCCGCCAGTAGCAGCATCATATAAACAACATTCGCATGAATCTCGTTCTCCACAATAAGGACAAGAACACGTGCAAGCTTCAATTGCAACACCGCAAATCTCGCATGTAACTATTTCCTCCGGAGAATTATCATTCGAAGACATCTAGTGAATTAAAAGTAAACTAGCTATAACTTATACTTTGCATCAAAGAACAATGTATCCTACTTAATTTCTTAGTATGAATTGAATAAGAAGCTTTTAACTTGAGATTTTAAAAAGAAAATAAAAATGAAGAGGATGGGGTTAATCCCACTTACTCCACGCGGCCATCCATCTATATGTCCAAGTATTGAGTTTCGCACCCAGTGCAGCTATCGGAACACTTAGCACAGCTCCAGCTCCCGATCCTAGCGCCACGGGACTATTGTAGAACTTTCCGACCTGAGGCTCAATTGGCGTCATATACGGAGGCAATGTTGGACGAGGATACTTGAATGCCATCTCCAGTGGATCTCTGACTAACAACAGATTGATCATATTGAATATTGGCAGTGAAAGACCAACCAGCGTTCCGCCAATAATAATGGCAGCGTGTTTATTCCTTCTTGTTGCCCAATATGTCAAATCTAGCAGCATTGCTGAAGGTATCCAGACGGGTGTTACGATGAAGTCATAAGGATATCCTAGTGCAAACCAAGCTCCTTTGGCTACCCATGTATAGATAGTCATGATTGTTGCATAATATGTTGCAGTCCCTGGTACTCCGGTGAATAGCATGTAATAGATTGCACCAACTACTAGCATGGTTGATTGGGATATTGAGAACACTACGAATGATGTCCACGCCCAATCAGTGTAGAAGATGTAGTCTCCTGCGTTGATTGTCAATAATGTACTATTTACAGCAACTACAACTATGAATAGATAGTGTGTAGTGCGTCTAAGCCAGACCATTACCAAATGACTCCTAGAGGTTCTATATAAAATTTTATTTTGATATTCTTAATAACGAAGGATGAATATTGTGATACATTTTGTATATGATATCAATAATTCGCTTTGTGAAATATTTGAAAGATAAATTTAGATTATTCTAATGTTGCGAAAAAGGCTGACAAAGTTATAGTTCTTAAAAAAAGTTAATATTAAAAAATAAAGTTTAGGCGTAGCCTAGTTTTTCTCTAGTGATCTTCATGATGAAGAAGAATCCTAGTGCTTCAATGACTGTCAAGACTGATAGAGCATAAAGACCACTTGGTAACGGATATGCCCATGGATACACTGTTACACCAACGTACACACCACCAGCTGTTGCAACCCAACACAGAATGAAGCCTATGATGTAAACAGGTGTCATCTTTTCTACACGTCGACCGATCATGCGCTCTATATCGTCACTACTGCCTGTACTTGTACGGCCACCGCCGCCGCCGCCGCCATATCCCTTTGGTAAAGTCATTAATTTTACCATCAAAGGATTCCTTTTTAAATTTTGCGTCTGAAACAAGCTAATGTTAAATTTTAATTAGAAATTCCTATGATTATTATCTGCGATCTAAGAATATTACCCCAGGCGGGCAATATAGCTATTAAATAATAGGTAAATATGCTCTGAGGAAAGTAATGTCATAGCAAAGCATATATCTTTGTTATT
>DAIRDV010000135.1:0-3586 GCA_036795955.1 Nitrososphaeraceae archaeon
CTCTTCCATTTTCATTGATTTATTACTTGCAACATTAATTCCTAAAGGTACTGGCAGCCCACCTGTTTGAGCAGCCCACCATGCTCCCAAGTCTAGGACATTGTAGAGTTTTGAATTATCATATGTAATCTGTGCTTCATGAATGACTAGACCTGCATCTACTGTGTTATTTAGCACTGCATTTGGAATTGTTTGAAAAGGCATTTCTTTTTCTTTAAATTTCCCTAATACAAAATTTAATAGCAAATTGGCAGACGTCATCTTACCTGGAGTTGCAATTGTACTTCTTTTTAATTGTGAAAGAGACAAATTCTCTTTCGAAATAACTATGGGACCATAACTCAAACCAAAGCTTCCTCCACTGCGTAATATTACATAGTCGCTTAAATAGGCATAAGCATGAGCTGAAATTGCGGTAACATCAAGTTCGTGCTTTAATGCACGTTTGTTGAGACTTTCAATATCCTCTATGACGTGCCTGATCCTAAAATTAGATGATTCCAGCTTATTAGAAGCAATTCCATAGAACATAAAAGCGTCATCAGCGTCTGGGCTATGACCTAGTGTTATTTCCATCACATAGACAATATTTGGAAATAATATCTTCCTTTCGTTCCTAATCTTGCCTAGTGATGTGTATCCTATAGTAGAATTGTATTACTCGTGCATATAAACGCTCAATCGTGCATGAAGTTTTTTATTAATTTGAATTTAAGAGTACGTTATCTGAAGTCAATTCATACCGTTCTATAGTAAATTCGTTTTCATAAAGCTCATTTTATTACAATAAAAATGTAAATACTCAATTAAAGAAAAATAATCAGGATTCATCTTTCTTTGCAATGTTATACAAGTAATATTATCCTGTGTCTTAATTCCGCATCAACCTTACATCTGCTTCTATTTTTTTATATATGGAATATTATAGCGCAACAGTTTTTTGATGGTGATTACAAACAAACTCTTGTGTCTCCTCCATTTGGACTTTTCAAGAAGAAAGATAATAATGTATATGAGACCAAAAATAATATCGAAAGCAAAGATTATTTATACAATAGAGATTCATTAGCTATTTCAGAGGCGCTTGTACTTTTACAGCATACTGAATCAGAAAAGGTAAAAGGTCTAGTACATGAACTTTCACCTATCAAAAAATCTGTTAGAAATTCACTTGAGTCCATTGCCAAAATAGCAGATAATTTGGAACATGAAAATATCAAATTAGAGGAATTAAGGTTCAAATCGATTGTAGAAAATTCAAAAAGAACCGTAGTAGCATCCTTGAAAAGGGAGGCTTCCTCTGATCTACCTTTATCAGAATCGATGCAAGATATTAAAAAATTCAACTATAGATTGGAGTCCATTATGAACAGATTTGGCGAGGTTAGCAATTCCCATAACAGGGTAATGAATATCTTTATGAAAAAATATGCTGGAAAATTAAAGAGTGAGTTTGAAACACTTTCATCTTTACTTGAAGATACGAAGTCAGTGATGGCAGAATTTGAAGAAGAAAATGCAGCCATACTGAAATGTATCGATGTTTTGAATTTGCTATCACAAAAGATGGCATTAATGAAAACCTACAAAAATAGAATTGAAAACATACACAAAGAAATTGAAATATTGAAGAGCAAACTTGATCAATCAAAAATTCAGTTAAGCAGTCTAGAAAACTCGGTCCACTTTAAAGAATCTTGTCATAATATTGAAAAAATAGACACTCTGAAAAAAGAGGAGCAAGAATTACATAAACATATACTTGATCTTTACAGTCACGTATCGAGAGCATTTACAAGATATTCTTACGGTATGACAAAAGATACTATATCTCGACTTAAAGTCTTAGCCGATGAACCATGGAAAATTTTTGATAATGATGAAGATATTTCATTATACACTTCACTCCTTACTGAAATTCAAAAAGCTATAACTTCTAGTAACATTAAGCTCAAGGATTCTCAAAAGGTTCTATATTATATGGATCTTATTATAAGATCATTGCCAAAATACCAGCATGAGACAAAAGCAATAAAGCTCAGACTAAAGTTATTGCAAGAAAGCAAAGATGGACTAGTTGTGAACAAGGCCAAAGAACTAAGAGAAAATATAAGTTATTACAATTCCACGTTGGACGATCTTAAACAATCATCTGATGATATGAGAAAACAGCTGACGGAAAATAATAGTGAATGTGGAATTTTAGTAAAGCGAATTGAAGATTGTATATTTGAGATTACTGGGAAAAAATATTCCTTATTAACTTAGTATTTTAGTGTATAATACTTGCTCATACAAAGTATTATTAGTACGTTAAGCTAGTTACATCTTACATACATGGTAAGGCGTTCAAATAAATCAATAGCTGAAATATTAACACCAGCTAAGGTATCATTATAAAACGAAAATGATAATAATTATAAGCATTTAGCATTACTAGAGAGGAAAATCACTCTAGCAACTGAAGGTTTTACGAGACTAAAGTTCTGTGAACTAGCCTTGAAAGACAGGAATAGGTTATCAGAGGAAAATGCATTGACAATATGTGAGTATATCTTAGCAATGAAAAGGGAAATTAACCCAAGACTCAGTTACAAAAGAAATACCATTCAGTTTCTCTCTGAGTTATCAAAAGCTGTCGGAATTGAAAAGAAGTTCATTGATATGACCAGAGACGCTGTTCTTTGCTACTTGGATAATTGCCGCAAGTCAGAAAACGAAGACCCACTGCATAAGTGGATAGGCAGCTACAATACAAAGCTTGCAATATTATCCAATTTTTTCAAATGGCTATACTATCCTAACGTTGAAGACTCAAAAAGAAGAAGTGAGTTATCAGCAGTTGAAAGAAAGCCTGATTGCATAATGGGCATTAAACGGCTAAAAAGAAAGGAGATTAGCTGCTACAAACCTTCTGACTTGTGGACTCAGGAAGACGACTTAGTTTTCTTAAAGTGGGTTACAAACAAAAGAGATAGGTGCTACCATACTATGGCCAGAGACTTATCTGCCAGACCTCATGAGATATTGAATTTGAAAATCAAAGATATCGTCTTTAAGATTGCTGGCGGCAAACAGTACGCAGAAGTATTGGTCAATGGTAAAACAGGTGCAAGACACATTCCTTTAATCCAGTCGATACCTTATGTAAAAGAATGGCTATCCAACCACCCAAGCAGAAACAATCCAAACTCACCTCTCTGTAGGTCTTAGCAGGAATTCCATGGGAAAGCAACTTACCGTCAACAGTTTGTATGTAATTTACAAAGATTATAAAGAAAAGTTCTTTCCAAGGCTATTGAAAGACAATACAATCCTAAATGAAGACAAGGAGAAGATTAAGGGTATTCTTGCTAAGCCCTTTTCACTCTACGTAAGACGTCACAGCGCCTTAACCGAAAAATCAACCAAACTAAAATCCAGCACACTGAACCAACATGCTGGCTGGACTGCAAATAGCGGTATGGCTCAGAAATATATACACTATTTTGGAAATGAGTCTTCTGAATCGCTTCTAGAGGCATATGGCATAGTTACAAAGAATAATGTTCCCATAGATACTCTGAACCCCAAAATCTGTCCTAAC
>DAIRDV010000136.1:0-3583 GCA_036795955.1 Nitrososphaeraceae archaeon
TTATCAGAACTACCAAAATTAGATAGTTGATAAAATTTTGACGTATCATTTAATAAAACTATAATGGTTGAAGAAAGTGTTGAATTGTAATTAGGACTATTTGGATCAAGTATAGATGAATTAATTCCATTCAAGATATTCTTTATTTGAATGATCTTGGCTTCTGTTTCAGAAATCTTAGATGTTGCTTTTACCATGATAGGTAAATCAATTAAAAGTGATTCCAATCTACCAGTTGAGTTTTGATTTATCTCTAGTAGTTTGTCTTTAATTGACGGGAATATTATTGAATGTGAAATATATGCGTGTTCAAAAGCCCTCGTATTATCTTGATTTATAAGACTAGTTTGAACCAAGTTCATTTGTTCCAGAATTCGCTGTATGTTTACTGTCACAAGAACTTGATCGCTAGAACCAAGCTCTACATTCTGTGTTCCATGAACACTGATAGAAAAGAGACTGGGAACGAGGTAAAATATCAACACACATAATGAAACTTTTTTCTTATCAACGTCCCAATAGAAAATCCTCATTCATTTCTTCTACCTCGTGTAATGGGTTTTAATGGAACAACTTTTTTCGGATACATAAAACAATTAGGCTTACCTAAGTAAATTAATGCAATATAAATCTTGATGACCTCAACTCACAAAAAAATTATGAATACTTCACAAGAATTGGTAGTCGGAAAAACGATTTAACAGCATTAACTGTTAGTGTATTTAGGTTGTTGATTCTTGTCTGGCTTTAGTGAGGTTTTCAATTTTTTCAAGTATGAGATTTCTTAGTCTATGGATCAGAGTTTTGATAGTATGTACCCCCGGAATAGCAAAATGTCTGGCAACTATAATTGGGCATTTAAGTTCGTATAACACATTCAGAAAATGAGGATCGTTGAACAAACTAAACTTTGAGATAGTTGCACTCGTAATGACAACATCAGGTTGAAAGTTACCTAGAGATGACATTATTGTGTCTGCTGCTTCGTTACTATATCGCATATCGTTATCTGATAGTGTAATCTCATTAAACTCAATCCCAACTTGCTCAAGATATTCCTTTTGTTTTAGTATGTCAGTTATTCTTACAATTTTTTCCTCTTCGCCATCATTTTTGGTATTGATATATAACACAATAATTTTGAACTGTCCCGAACGTTCTAACCAGCTTGTAGCCTTCAATACGACTTCAGAATGATCGCCACCATCATATAATACGACCAAATTTTTCTTATCTTTACGTCCTTTTTTCCGATCTGGTTCAAATGTTAGCTCTTCATTGCCTTCTGACAAAATTGCTAAAACATCACACGTTAGTATTGTTTGAATTTTTTTACTGTTTCTGAACATTTCAAAATCTGTTATTAATAGATCTATTTTTTGTTCCTCGACAGTGGCTAGTATCGCTTCACTTGCATCATGAGATATTCTAACGAGATAGTGGTTTAGAATATTCTCCTTGTCAATTAGCCTATCTAATGGTTCAAATGATCTCCTAGCCATTTCAGCATAACCTGTTCCGGCGGATAACGGTGTTTGTTTTGGGACTGTGATAACTCTTAAAATATTAATCTCTCCGATATTTTCTTTTGCTACTCTTATTGCATACTTTAGTAATCTATCCGGATCTTCAGGGGTGTATGGGATAAGAATCCTATAGTCTTTTCTCTCTAGATCTCCTTCGCTCGTAACGATTGGTGCGTAATGATCTATTTCTTTCCTAAATGTGTACATTCGATACACAAAGAATCCAATTACCACCCATACCACAGTTATCGCCCAGCTTAAAGGCTGAGTTACTAATAGATATACAGCTAATCCAAGTTTTAAAAAGATACCAATAACTGGTATAACAGGAAAGAAAGGAGTTTTGAAGCCGTAATCTAACTTATCGCCGTAAATCCTACGAATTGTGATTACAGCCATATTTACCTGAGTAAATAGTAAAAGAAAAATCACACCTGCTGCAGTTGCAATCTGGGCGAGTGGAAGTCCATAAGCCATAATTGCCATTATGATACCAGATATTAGTATTGCAACGTATGGTGTCTTGTTCCTTTTGTGGATAGCGCTCAATTGATATGGCATGTTATAATTCCTACCCATTGCAAAGGCAACTCTCGCAGATGAGAAGGTCGTTGCATTCAGAGCCGCAAGTGTCGAAATTAGACCTCCGCCTAATACGATAAATGCTCCGTAAGGCACAAGTAATTCGGCTGCCTTCATTATTCCTAACTCCCCACTCTGACCAATGTATTTCCATGACTCAATGCCCTGTGGAAATATGGCACCAATAGACACGAAGGCAATTAAACAGTATAGAACAACAACAGCGGTTAACGAGATGAATATTGCTCTTGGAATGTTTCTTCTTGGGTTTTTAGCTTCTTCTCCCGTTTGAACGATTACCTCATAACCTTCGAATGCTATGAATGTCAAGCCCATTGCTGCAACTACTCCAGTAATCCCTTTAGGCATAAAATCTGAAAAATTTGTATGCCAGTTAGGTTGTCCGCTCATGACCCAGATACCGGCCGTGATTAGAATGAATATCAAGCCCAATTGAATAATGGTAATGACAACTCCAGTCTTGCCAGTTTCAGAAGTTCCTTTAATGTTGATATAAGTAAAAACAGCAACTGAGACTACTGCTATCAATTTCTCTAGTGGAATGACGTTCAAAAGCACATAATTGTGCGAAATATTTGTCATTTCAAGCAGACCTGTAAGAAATGAAGCAAAGCTTACTGCATACAATGATCCAGCGATTATATGTGCGAGCCAAGCCATCCATCCACTTATGAATGCATTTGGTCTAGGCAGACCCTCTCTGACCCAAAGATATCCACCTCCTGCTTCAGGCATAGCTGATCCAAGTTCGGCATATGCCATGGCGGTGAACAACGTGATTATAGCATTAATAATGAACGCTGCTATAACAGCGCTTCCAGCAAGGCCTATTGCGGGTCCTGTCAGAACAAAAATGGAACCACCTATCATTGCGGCTATCCCGACCATTAGTATATCCAAAAGTCCAAGAGACCTAACCAATTGGTTCTGAGGTGTCATTCCTGTGCTTGAACGGCGTTCTTCATCTGCGTCGGACAATCGATATCGATCCATTTGAATGATAAATTAATGTTATTAATCTATTCTCTTGTCAAGATTAAAAATATCAGTAATAACTGTAGGATGCCTTACCAGATTACAATTTGGCTCTAAAGATATATAAAAAATAAATTGGTATTAGTATAATGCGTCAAGTTGCACTCATCACTGGTAGCTCCAGTGGAATTGGTTATGAAACCTCATTAACTTTAGCGAGAAGTGGGTTTTGTACATATGCCGGTGTGAGAAATACGAAAAATTCTGATCTTCTAGAAAAGAAAATTGCGAAAGAAAAACTTGACCTAAATATCTTGCAGCTTGATGTAAACGACAAGTCTTCAATAAATAATGCGATAAATCGAATAAAAACTGAAGAAAAAAGAATAGATGTTCTAATAAATAATGCAGGGTATGGTTTAGTGGGTTTTTTTGAAGAGCTTGGATTGGATGAAATAAGAAAACAATTCGAGACTAAT
>DAIRDV010000137.1:0-3537 GCA_036795955.1 Nitrososphaeraceae archaeon
ATTTAATTAAAGATTACGTTTTATCGACGAAGGTTACGTAGATTGTCTAATATTAAGCCTGCCAAACTGTTGTATTAAATCCCATTCGATTATAGCTCCAACGAACAAAATCACTACAACAATTCCGATTTCTACAATCATTGGAATAGCATATTCTTTCCACGATTTTTTCTTTACAAGTTGATAAATAAGCAGACCACTTCTAGACATTGCTAATCCATAAGCGAAAATTTCCATGATTCCAAATGGTGTAAATAGAATTATTAAAGGAGGAACGTTGTTAAGGATGGGAGAAGTTTTTGCCATTGCACTAAATACCATTCCAGTTGAAAAACCAGAAGATATTCCTATTATTGTGCCTACTGCCGGTATAAACATTCCGAGCGCGACTTTGATATTGTTAATAAATATCCCATTTTGATCTATATTTACAATTTGTTTAGCCAATTGTCCTTTTAGATCTTCTGCTTCATTCTTACTCATATTAATCTCTGCGCCAGCAGAAAAAGCAATCACAAATGCAAGTGTACCAATTGCCAAATACATAAGGCGTCGCTTAACACTAAAATACAATTTACAAATATGGACAATAATATCCATCATATAATTAGTTTTGTCAATAACAGAAATGTAATTAAATATGATAGCCATATGGAGAACATCTCCCCTTGGCTTTGCAAAGAGATGTTTCCAGTGCACTATCTTATGCCACTAGCAATGGCTATCAAGTTCATCCTGACGCTTTTGCTATGCTCAAGGGTCTTAATTTGGACATTTTGAAGATTATCCAGGACATTATAAAAATGAAAAACAAACAAAATAAAAATTCTCTTATTGTAGTAGAAGATATCAAGAATCATCTTAATCCAATTAATGCAGATATGATTAACGCTAATGGCATAGACACTTCCACTGGCTTTGGCTTTGATAATTCTTTTCCCAAGGACAATGCTTACAAGGTGATTTCGGATCCTACCCTACATGTCAATACTAGTGAAGGAGTTGAAGGTTATACTGCACTATTCCGTAGCCGTTTTGAAAAATCACTTCGTATTCTAGCATTACGCCCAGATAGCAAGCGGATTACAAAAATTTCATCAATTAAACAAAAAATAAATGATTCAAGACAAAATAAAACAAATGACAGCAAAAATAATTTGAATGGAAACCCTTCTTCTATTGTAGCAGGTTTATTGATGTCAAAACATTCAAAGAAGAATGGATTGGAGATAACAATTGATGACTACACTGGAATATTGAGAGCACTTGCAGCCAGTGATGAGTTAAAGAAACAGATTTCAATGATTACCCTTGACCAAATGGTTATGTTAGAAGTAGAAAATTCTATGAAAGGTATTCAAGGTTTTGTCATAAAAAACTTTGCTTCTCCAGATATTCCTGATCATATCTCTAATAAATCAAAGTCTGAGTCTTATGCAGTTTTGATTTCTGATCTTCATGTTGGAAGTAAATATTTCTTGGAAACTGAATTTATCAGATTTTTAAATTGGCTTTCGTCAACAAATGATGAAATTGTGCGTAAGATTCGGTTTGTTTGTATTGGTGGAGATTTAATTGATGGCATAGGCATATTTCCTAATCAGGATAAAGAACTACTTGAAATGGACACTGCCAAGCAGATGACACACGCTATAGACTTACTTGCCAGGATACCAAAGCATATCAAGGTTTTCCTAATTCCTGGTAACCATGATCCAGGAAGAAGAGCTCTACCCCAACCATCACTACCAAGGAAAGATTCTGAGAGATTATATGATCTTGATAATTTCACCATGCTAGGAAATCCTAGTTTAATAGAATTAAACGGTGTAAAAGTATTAATGTATCATGGCCAGAGTCTGGATGATATTATTGCAACAACTCCAGGCCTAACTTATTCAAAGCCATCAGAGGCAATGAAAATATTGCTTAAGGCTAGACATCTTTCACCAATATATGGACAGCGTACACCCATAGCACCAGAGCAGGAAGATATGATGGTAATCAATGAAGTTCCAGATATACTTCATTCAGGACATGTTCATATCATAGATGTTCAGAATTATCGAGGAACTTTAATAGTTAATTCAGGCGCATGGCAGGCACAAACCAAGTTTCAACAGACTGTTGGTATTGTTCCAACTCCAGGCATTGCAATTTTAATTAATCTAGCCACTCTTCAACCGTTTCAGATGGATTTCAATCAGCTAAATTATATCTAAAGTGGAAAGAAATGGGTCATCTTTTAAAGCCTCTTTAATGGTTAAAGTCGAAACCGTAACTTTAATCCTTTGTGATCTGCCATATCGTCCCTGACTTACTACATTGCTCGTTATCAGACCAAGCTGATCAAGCTCACTTATTATTTGTGTTATACGGCGTTGAGTAAGTGGTTCTTGCTCGCTATGATTACATAACGACGAATAAATTTCATATACTTCTCCAGTATTTCCATTCTTTGACTTAATTATTGCCAATATCACGAGTTTAGTATGTGTGGTTGAATTTTTTAGAACTTCATAATTTGTATCTTTTTCAATTTTTTCTTGAGCTAACCTAATATGGCTTTCTTCAACTTTAGATGCCCTTTCTCTTTCTGCAATTTCAGCAGCAACCCTCAATAAGTCAATTGCTCGTCTAGCATCACCATTTTCCTTTCCAGCCATCGCTGCACATAAATTTATCGCAGCATCTGACACGGCATCATCATAAAATGCAAGCTTAGATCTATCGACTAAGATCTTTTGTAATTGTTCTACAGTGTATGGATTAAACACCATCTCTTCTTCACTTAGACTGCTTCGAACACGTGGATCAAGTTTATCTTTAAATGTAAGGCTATTAGATATACCAATTAAGCTGATAAAACCCCCTTCAGAAATCCGCTCATTTGCCCTAGTAAAATTGTATAGAATATCATCACCATTTTTATCCACTAGCGAATCGATTTCATCCATTACCAATACAACATGAAATTTTTTACTTTGAATAAAATCAAGAATTCTATCCGTAGCTTCACCAATTGATAGACCAGTAAAATGCACTTGTAATCTTTTTTCTGCTTTATTAATTCCCATGTCCTCGGCAATTTCATAAAGAACCTTGTATGCTGTATTTGCAGTTTTTGCGTTGATAAATGGTACTATTACGTTTATTCCAACATCTTTTGCTTTTTTACCTAAGCGTTCAATTACATTTTTAGCCACTGCTGTTTTTCCTGTACCAGGTTTACCAAAAAGTAACAAATTAGATGGTCTTGCACCTCTTAAAACTACAGACAGTGTTTGTGCAATTGATTTAGTTTCATCATTTCTAAATGGAAGCGTTTCAGGCACATAATCTATTGTCAGTGTACGTCGGTTTTTAACCAGTGTTTTTCCTGTTGTAGCCCTTTCAAATATACTATCGAGTAAATCGTCACTCAAAATGATTCACCAATAATAAACGGTTGAAACAGACACACACCCCTATCTTTCCTATCCAACATTCTAAACTATAACTAAAAATGAGATGTAATTTGGTTTTTAAACAGCAAAA
>DAIRDV010000138.1:0-3536 GCA_036795955.1 Nitrososphaeraceae archaeon
AAGGGTGCTCATATTCTTGCGAATATAAAGTGAAGGAATTTTGTCTGATATTACTATTTTCTATCTCTTGAATGCAAGATTGTGTTTTTTTGAAATTGATAAGTTGGAAGCATGAACTTTAATAGAACCCTACTAGTGGATTAGTTCTAATCTGAACATGCAACAAAAAATTGGTGAAAAAATATGGAATTCGAATATTGAAAATGAAGTATCTAAAAAATGGAATGAAGGAAGAATCTATGATTTCAAGGTATCTGATAAAAATAATTTTGTTATTGACACTCCTCCTCCTTATCCATCCGGACGGCCATGGCATATAGGGGCTGCTGCACATTATGCACAAATCGACATGATAGCCCGAACAGCTAGAATGTTCGGAAAGAACGTATTTTTTCCCATCGGCATTGACAGAAATGGACTTCCCGTAGAGATTTACACAGAAAAAAAACACAAGATCCGAATGCGACAGACCGATAGAGAAGAATTCCTAAATCTTTGTAGAATATCACTTGATGACCTAGAAAAAGAGATGATCCAAATTATGAAAAGTATAGGTCTCAGTGCAAATTTTGAAGAGTATTACAGGACGGATTCAATTGAATATCGCACATTAACTCAAAGTACATTCCTTTACCTATGGAAAAAGGGACTTGTTTATTCTTCCAATAGGCCCAACAATTATTGTCCGAGTTGTGGAACTACAATCGCAGATGCAGAAATAACTTATGAAGAAAAAAAAACAATTCTTGTATATTTGAAGTTCAAGTTAAAAAATGAAAATGGTTATCTTATTGTTGCTACAACTAGACCTGAATTAATTTTTGCATGCCAATGCATTATTGTAAACCCTAACGATTCTCGATATGAGAATTTGCATAATAATGAGGTTATCCTTCCAATATTTAATAGAGAAGTAAAGATTTTACCACATCATTCCGCCAAGTCAGATCTTGGATCGGGGGCCGTAATGGTTTGTAGTTACGGAGATCTGAATGACGTACAGGTATTTAGAGAGTTGGGACTAAAGGAAATTGTCTCAGTTAACCACTACGGTAAGATAAGTGAAAATGGAGGCAATTATGCTAACTTGAGTATAGATAATGCCAGAAAAAAAATTATTGATGATCTGAAAAATAACGATTACGTCGAAAAGGAAGAAACAATCCTCCACAGGATACCAATGTGCGAAAGAAGTAAATCTCCAGTGGAAATAGTTCCGATGCAAGATTATTACATAAAACAACTTGAATTTCTTCCTAAACTTAGAGAATTTTCATCCACTCTGAAGTTCTATCCCGAAGCCCATAGGCAAATATTATTCAATTGGTTAGATTCTGTTGCTATAGATTGGCCCATATCTAGGAGGAGATTTTACGGCACCGAAATTCCAATTTGGTATTGTGATAATTGTAAGGAACCAATATTACCTGAACCTGGAAAATATTACAGACCGTGGAAAGATAAGGCACCAGTTGATAAATGTTTTAAATGTGGATTCGACAAGTTCACTGGAGACGAACGGACTTTTGATACTTGGATGGATTCCAGTATATCACCTTTATTTATAACAAAATATAACAGGGATGAAGATTTTTTCGTAAAAACATTCCCTACACAAATAAGACCACAAGCCAAAGACATTGTAAGAACTTGGCTTTACTACACAATGTTGCGATGTTATCAATTAACAGAAAATCTTGCTTGGAGTGAAGTATGGATTATGGGATACGGTGTTGATGAGTATGGAGAAAAGATGAGTAAGAGTAAGGGGAACGTAATTGATCCTTTTCCGATAATTACAAAGCATGGAGCAGATACTTTTAGATTCTGGTCTGCCACAGAAGCAAATCATGGACAGGATTTTAGATGCTCGGAGCAGAAGATTGTAGAAGCACAGAAATTTTTAACCAAATTATGGAATATAGGAAGATTTGTGTCTTCGTTTGAATTCATTCCTTCTCATGAATCCGATTTATTACCTTCTGATAAATGGATCCTAGCGGAATTATCAAATTTAATAACTGAATGTATGAGAGGTTATAAAGAATATAATTTCTTTATTCCTGCATCACATATAAGAGAATTCACCTGGAATATATTCGCGTCTCATTACCTTGAACTGGTAAAGTCACGTGCATATAATGATAATGATTCGAATAGTAGAAATTCAGCGTTATACGCTCTTCATAAATGTTTTTCAGTTATATTGCTACTTTTAGCTCCCATATGTCCCTTTATAACGGATAAATTATGGACTACAATATATGATAAAGAAAGTATTCATTTAAACAAGTTGCCCGATGAGAACAATGACTACGATGACATGCGCAAATATACCAAAGATATTATCGATTTTAATTCATTAATTTGGACTAAAAAAAGAGAATCTCTAAATGAAGATGGCAAGCGATATTCACTAAGGGATCCTATAAAAACTGAGGTTCCAATACAATTATCCCAATTCAAAGATGATTTAACGCAAATGCACAATATCCAAGATTAACTTTGGTGTATGTGGTTTCATGAAAGCTGTTCCTATATACAAACACGGTCCTGTTGAGGTTTTAAAATATGAGAAAGATTTTCCGAAACCAGTACCAAATTCCTCCGAGAGTCTAATTAAGATAAAATACTGTGGCTTAAATCATCTTGATATCTGGACAAGGACTGGGATTGCAGGTAAGCCTATTTCTTTCCCTCATATTTGTGGAAGCGATATTGTAGGATCATTGGAAAGTGAAGTTAACAAACATTCAAAAGGAACACGAGTTCTTGTATATCCCGGAATAAGCTGTAATCATTGTAATTATTGTAGAACCGGGAATGAAACAATATGTAGGGATTTTTCAATAATTGGTGGTTTAAGTAATTATAATGGTGGGTATGCAGAGTACGTAGTTGTTCCCAAAACAAATATCGTACCCATACCAAATGAAATATCTGATGAGCACGCTGCGACACTCTCAATTTCATATTTGACTGCTTGGAATATTTTTAAAAAACTACAACTAAAAAAACATGATACACTATTAGTATACGGTGCCACGGGTGGACTCGGCATGGCTGTTATCCAATTTGCAAAAGCATTAGAAATAAAAATCATAACTAGTGTGTCAGATGATTCTAAATTAAACTTCGCACGTAGCCTTGGGTCTGATAATGTAATAAATAGAAAGAAAAAAGAAGTGGAAGTGGAAGTGGAAAAAATAACGGGTGGAGTTGGAGTGGATGCTGTAGTAGATAATGCGGGTCAGAAAACTTTTACCACAAGTATTAACTGTGTTCGAAAAGGAGGAAAAATTGCATTGTGTGGCACTACATCAGGTAATACTGCAAATTTTCAAATCAGAACTTTTTATTCAAAGCAAATCCAGTTACTTGGTATTTTGATTGGCTCAAAATTAGAGTTGTTAGAATTAATGAAATTTGTTAGCAAGAAAAACATCCTGCCAAAAGTTGATTCTATATATACATTGGCTGATATACACAAGGCTCATACCTTGTTAGAAAGAGGGCAACAACTAGGCAAAATTTTG
>DAIRDV010000139.1:0-3518 GCA_036795955.1 Nitrososphaeraceae archaeon
TGGAGTTTATAATTGATAAAATAATGCTCGACAAAAATAATTCATAAAATTAATTTTTTTAAAGACATAAAATAATAAAAGTGTAAAAATAACTGTAGCAGGTTGACTACTCTGTAGTTGTTTCTGTATTGGCTTCAGCATTTGCCGGTGCCGCCTCAGTCTGACTCTGACTTTCAGAATCGTTGACAATTTCAGCAGTAGCAAATCTATTTCCAACTTGGATGATCTTTATCTTTGTATTTTGGCCTACCTTTCCATTCTTTACAAATATCACAAATCGCTGTATCCTTGCTATTCCATCTCCCTTCCTACTTAATTCCGTGATCTGCACGTCGTATTCCTTTCCTACTTCTACTGGTTTTGGACCGAACATGTCGTTTGTCTTAAATCCGTTGTAACTCATAGTTAATCTTGTCAAATAAATATTCCACATATAAACTGTCAATATTTTATCTAAATCAGGTCCCTATTCTGAAATTCTCATTACACAGACCTCTTAAACATTCAATTGCTGACAATGATGCCAAATAACTTGTCCGGGGATTAGAAGGACTGGGTATATTTTGGACAACGATTTGAATTTTCCCAAATGTACCCTCCCCTACAATTTCGTGTTTATTTACAGAAAGTGTTGGGTCTGCAACAATCTTCACTTGTGTCTTTACCAAACCAATTCCTGCTAGTGCTACTGATACTGCGACATTCACATTTGCAGGAAAAAGTTCTATAGCGTCAACAGCATTACCCTCAAAAAGGACTGTTTCCTTTAAAATCTCATCAATCCTTATTTTTGAGCTTTTGAAATATGGTGCACCTATAAGTGACTTGGGATTCTTTGTCGTTACAATCGTTAAGGTATTCAAATATTTTTTTACACTTCTTATAGAGTCCAGACCGGCGATAGCACCAGTTGGTATCAATATTTTAGTGTTATTCAAATTCGATAAATTCTGTAACTCTATCAAATATTTTTCATCAGAGAAGGCACCTACACTCAAGACTATCAGATCTTTTTTTGAATCAATAATTTTTTTACCATATTCTTTGATCGCTCCTTTTGAAGCACATTCAATTATGATATCTATGTTGGAATAGATGTCTGAGTTATAGAATTCATCAAAATCTGAGAATAGATTCAATTCGCCAGTATCATAGTCTACTTTATTGAAAACTGTAGATTCTTTATCAAATAATGCTACAATTCTAGCATTTGGAATCTCATTTCTACTTGTTGCAGCAATAATTTCTTTGCCAATACTCCCATAGCCGATTATTCCAACTCTTTTTTCCATGTTATTCTAAGATTGCACTTTCTTAATATTTGATTTTATATCCTTGGTCATACTACCTGCGAATCAAAATAAATAAGAATAATTTAGAAATTCAGATCAACGTCTTCTGCCTGAACGTTCTGGTTTTCTTTGTCCGGGCTGGCGTCTCTTTTCAAATCTCTTTACAAAATTGATCTTGTTTCTTAATTTTGATATTGGACTTATTCTCTTTTTTCCTTCTATTTTAGGGGTTTGACCTCTAACTTTTCCTGCCTTTGTTAACGATCCATGAGTTGGCATTTGACAGTTGATTGGTTTACAATATAATATATCTATTACTGCGCACTTTCCATTTATTCTCAGGTTAAAATCAAAGTGGCAAGTATTGCCCTCACAACATGTGAAATAGGCAATGTTATCCTAAATTATACTACTTTAAATCTAGAATTATGTAAAAGAAACGCATCAGATGACATTAGTCCAATCAATACATTTTGACGAGATAAACTCGCTCAAGAAAGAACGAAACGCCATTATTTTGGCACACAATTACCAAGTTCCCGAAGTTCAAGATATCGCTGATTTTATTGGAGATTCATTGGCATTATCACGCGAAGCTGCAAAAACTAATGCCGACATTATTGTTTTTTGTGGCGTACATTTTATGGCAGAAACTGCCTCGATTCTGTGCCCTGACAAGACCGTATTGATTCCAGATTTAGAAGCCGGATGTTCGCTTGCCTCAACAATTAATTCAACTGAATTAAAGAAATGGAAAGAAGAACATCCTCATGCTGTCGTAGTTAGTTATGTCAACACAAGCGCAGACGTAAAGGCTCTTTCTGATTATTGTTGCACTTCATCTAATGCAGTAAAGGTTGTAAACAGTATACCTTACGATACCGAAATATTGTTCTTGCCAGATATGTTTTTAGGATCATATGTAGGACAGGTCACCGGAAGAAAAAATCTGTACGTATGGCCAGGAGAATGCCACGTTCACGCGGGTATCACTGCCGCTGATGTTAACAATATTTTCCAAAAATACAGAAATGCTGAATTTATGATCCATCCTGAATGTGGTTGCACCTCTTCAACCCTATACAACTTAGCGTCCGGTGATATAACCAAAAAGGCCCACATACTATCCACCGAAGGAATGATGCAGCATGCTAGGAAATCAGATAATACTCAATTTGTAGTTGCAACAGAAACAGGTATAATGTACCGAATGAAAAAAGAAAATCCAGACAAAATGTTCATCCCAGTAAAGGAAAATGCTATCTGTAAGTATATGAAAAAGATAACATTAGAAAAAGTAGTCGACTCACTAATACACAAGCAATATGAAGTGAAGGTGCCAAAAGATATTGCTGACAAGGCTAGAGTTGCAATAGAACGTATGTTGACTATTTCTTAATCTTATAATCTTATAGATGAATAAATGGATATCATTAGAGATATTTTTAGCAGTAACGAACGAAATAAGAAAATCAATTTACGACAGGACAGAATAAACTAATCAATTATCCATTCTCATCGAAAAATCGATAGAATTACTGGAATGGGTTAATGATCCTATTGATATCATATCAGGCAATGCCAATGCGTAATCTTTGATATTTGAAATATTTACACCTCCGGATATTTCAATTAAGACTTTTTCTCGTAGACCAGATTTTCTCAAAAAGGAAATAGTTTTCAGAGCCCGTTCTGGAGTAAAATTATCTAACATGATAATATCAACTCCACTTTTGATGGCCTCTACTGATGATTTGGTACTGTTAACTTCACATTCTATCTTCATATTATTTCCGGCTTTGAGTCTTGCAGTTGATATGGCACTTTTGATAGTGGATACTGCAAGATGGTTATCTTTGATTAGTATCAATTCATCAAGTGTATTTCTATGCGAATGTCCACCGCCTAATTCTATTGATTTCTTGTCAAAGTATCTTAAACCAGGCGCAGTCTTTCTAGTGCCCATGACCTTAATATCCTTTGAAACAGTTTTCACGATATCAACAAACTTCTTTGTATCCGTTGCGATTCCACTCATACGCATTATCAAGTTTAAAGCTGTTCTTTCAGCTTTTAGAATTGCTCTTGTTTTACCATCTATTTTCATAACTCTACAACCTCTTTTTATAATGTCGCCATCATTGGCCAGAGCTTTTGAATTACAGTTGCAAATATCAAATATTATCTTAGCCTCCTCAAGCCCAGCTACTACCGCAATTTCGGATT
>DAIRDV010000140.1:0-3467 GCA_036795955.1 Nitrososphaeraceae archaeon
TAGGGAATTCGTCAACCTTTAATTACAATGGACTTATGATAAATCCAAGAGGTTATAAATCCAAATACGAACTATTACCAGAGACAAACAAACAATAAATTAACTTAAAAAGCATTTATGACTGACCTCAATCCGTCATAAACTTCTGTTACGTAAAATGCTTTATCAATTTCATCAATCGAAAACCTATGAGTAATCAATCTTTTTAAATCAATTTTTTTTTCATGCACCAGGTCCGTCGCCCTTTTCATTACTTTTGGAGTAGAACTAAAGCTCCCGCTCAAGCATATTTGATTATAATGAAGTAGATTTGGATCAATTTCAAGAGTCTTATTTTTCGGCATACCTGCGAATAAATTAACTACTGAATTTTTTCCCGCAACTTTCAGGGCCAAATCTACAGCGTCAGGATTGCTTGTAGCCACGACAACTAATTTTCCACCCTTCCTCGAAGTGTATTCCAATATTGTTTTTATTGTTTCATCAGGATTATTATTTAGCAGCACCATATCTGCTCCACTGGATTTCGCTTCCTTCAGCCTTGATGGTATTTTACCAATAACTATAGTTTTTGCATTATAGAGTTTCGAAATTTGCAAGTGAATCAGACCTATTGGACCATCTCCAATAATTATCACATATTCACCATGGGTTTGAATATTGAAATTAAAGTGTGCATTTAGACAGCAGGATAACGGTTCTATGAGTGACGCTTCCTCATTACTAATGTTATTCGTAATCGGAATGATACCATTTACGAGTAAATTGTTTTGAGGAATATTTATATAATCTGCAAATCCGCCGTTAACACTTGATCCAATTTCGCTAAGACTATTACATGAATTAAAATGCCCGATACTGCAATAATAACAATTTAAGCAAGGTATTAGTGGTGAAACTATTACCCTTGTATTTTCTGGAATTATCGTCTCGTCTGGTAACTTTAATGGATTCAAAGTTCTTGCACATATCTCATGTCCCAATACGATGGGGGGTCTGACTTTTCTATGACCCTCATTATATACTCTAACGTCATATCCACAAACTGCGCATGAGAGAGTCTTAAGTAATACTTTGGCATCTCCATCTATAGGTAAATCCTTTATTTGAAAACTCTTGGGTCCATTAAGAACTGCTGAACGATTCTTTGTTGGTAACATTTCTTAATTCATGGGTAAGTGAATCTTACAGTAATACAATGCTACCTTGATACAGGATTGGTATTCTAGATATCATAAGCTTCACATTCCTTCCTTTAATTTTTCTCCGAACGAAATTAATTTTCCGTGTTCTTCGATTCTAATATTAGTATCAACACGTATACGTAATCCAACAGATCGAAATATTGCCAACATTTCGCCACCTGATATGAGGCTATCTATCTCCCCAGATTTAATCAAATCCACTATTCTGTTTATTATGATTTTTGTCTGAACTGGAAATTGTGATTCGGCTAATTCTAAGACTTCATCGCCTCTATCGTACAAGTATTTTAATAAAATCTGTTTATCATCAATTTTTGACATTTCCGTTTTTGCTTTTGTTTCGTCTTCTTTCATTTTTTCAAATAATTTTGCTTTTTCTTTCATTTGTTTCATTTTTCTTGCTTTAATTTTTTGGAGTTCTGGATCTTCTTCTTGGCTCATCCTTTAATCACTCCAATTGGAACTAAACGTGCCACCTTTGTTGCAATTCCAAGAGAATGCGACACTTCAACTACTGAATCAACATCCTTGTACGCTTCAGGGGTCTCTTCTATAATCCCCTCTCTGCTTAATGCCTTTATGTAAACTCCCTTTGACTCTAGATTTTTTCTTACGCTTTCAGTTGTGTAATTTCTCCTTGCAGCAGATCTAGACATTGTTCTACCTGCACCATGTGCTGTAGATCCAAAACTTAATTCCAACGATTTTGAATTCCCCAGAAGTATCCAGCTTGCAGTTCCCATTGAACCTGGAATAAAAATTGGTTGACCAATGTTTCGATATTTATCTGGAATATGGCTATCTCCAGCAGGAAATGCTCTTGTGGCGCCCTTTCTATGTATCACCAAGTCTCTTGTTCCCTCACCGTCTACAGCATGTCTTTCTACTTTTGCTATGTTATGTGAAACATCGTAAACTAAATTCATTTCCAAGTCAGCTTCGGTCATCCTCATTACCTTTTCAAACGTATCTCTTGTCCAATGCGTGATCATTTGCCTGTTTGACCATGCAAAATTAAGAGCTGAATACATGGCCTTTCTATAGCTCTCACCTTCATTGGAGTTGTTTGGAACACATGCCAATTCTCTATCAACAATTCTAATACCCGAATCCCTAATTTTTTTTTCTGAAATTTTCAAATAATCACTGCACACTTGGTGACCAAATCCCCGCGATCCACAGTGTATTAAAACAGTAACCTGATCTTGTTCAATTCCCATGGCATTTGCTGCGCTTTCATCAAAAATCTTGTCTACCTTTTGCACTTCTAGAAAATGATTTCCTGAACCAAGGGTCCCCAATTGAATCCCGCCTCTTTTCCTAGCGTGTTCAGATACGCGCGTAGGATCTGCCCCTTTCATACAGCCGTTTTCTTCACACACGTCAATATCAGAATCTCTCCCATAACCTTTTTGAACAGTCCACTTTACCCCTTCAATTAGCAGATCGTCTAGTTCTGACCCACTGACTTTTCTTGGACTGGAACTGCCGACGCCAGATGGAATGGCACTGAACAGTTCGTTTACAAGATCTTTGAGCTTTGGGCGTACTTCCTTTTCCTGTAAATTTGTCCGTATCAATCTGACGCCGCAGTTAATGTCGTAGCCCACACCCCCTGGGCTAATTACACCTTCCTCTAAATCCATTCCGGCTACTCCACCTACTGGAAAGCCGTACCCCTCGTGGCCATCAGGTAAAACTACAACGTGTTTTACGACCCCTTTTAGTGTGGCAACATTCGCTGCCTGATCAATTGTTCTATCCAGGGCCATTTTTGATATGAGACTATCATCCGCGTAAATTGTAACCGGAACCAACATCCCTCTAGATTCATCTTTCTTAACCACGAATCTGAAGTCTCCCTCCTTTACCACTTCATGGTTTCCGACTCGCGTAATCAAATTTTTCATTAATCTGAGAATTTTAAATGTACAGTCATTATATTCTTTTCAATTTTACATCTAATTTTGATTCACATCATATGATAATTCTCAGGTCTGCCAATTCTGTGCATTATGACCTAAGACATTTTACAGAATTAATACTAACTAAATTATTGATTATACTTTACTTCTTGAATTGAGTACTTTGAAAAAATAGAGAAAAAAGATGGTAGTTGACTAGTTGCCCATGGTGGAATTTCCACCCATGTTTCCAGTCATATTGCCGGTCATGTTTCCAGTCATATTGCCGGTCATGTTTCCAGTCATCATTGTTCCGTTACCAGTTGCATTACCGCTACTGGCACTTGTATTGAGCATT
>DAIRDV010000141.1:0-3464 GCA_036795955.1 Nitrososphaeraceae archaeon
AAACCTATTCAGCAAGCATTTCAACCGATGGAAATCAAACTATAAATTTGAACTCAATCGAAACCAAGAAGATTAGGGTAGGCGACATTGATGTAGGGTATAAAATCATTGGTGGTGGAAGTCCTATATTACTGATAAATGGATTTTCTGCGCCGCTAGATTTTTGGGATTCAACATTAATTGGAAAACTTGCTTCAAATCACACAGTTATCACTTTTGATAATCGGGGAATAGGCAATACAACAGCCGGCATCAAGCAATTTTCGATAAAGCAATTTGCAGATGACACTTCTGGTTTGATGGATGCATTAAAAATCAAGAAAGCTGACATTATAGGATGGTCAATGGGTGGAATGATAGCTCAGGAGTTAGCTTTATCAAACCCGGATAAAGTCGGCAAGCTGATAATTTATGCCTCAACATGTGGAACAAGACAAAGCATCCCTCCAAGTCCTGCAGCCGTAAAGTTATTTTCAAATCAAAGTGGAAATATGATGCAAATGCTACAAAGATTTTTGCCATTGTTATTCCCAGCTGATTGGCGTAATAGCAATCCAAGTTTTATTCATGACCTTCCGAAAAGTTCCGAGATGTCTTCTGCTGAGACATTAAAACTACAAAATGATGCAATACTTAATTGGAGGGGTACTTGCGATCGCCTAAGAAGTATAACACAACCCACCATGGTGTTGGTTGGTACTGATGATATTCTAACCGTACCATACAATTCTATCCAAATTGCTGAAAAAATATCTGGCTCCTGGGTTGTTCAAATAAAAGGTGGAGGACACGCAATGATGATGCAATACCCGGATAAATTTACGAAGATAGTAGATACATTCCTCCAATCCTGATACCATAAGTTATGAATTGTCTGGGTATTAATTACTGGTCCCAAATAGAGAACTTTTTAATATATTCATTGAATCCATTAATGGTAAGCTTATTCCCATTATGGTACATCAAAAAAATCTAAAATTATTGAATTTAGAGTGGTGATGAATATTATTTCGGGTAAAAAACTCCAAAGGGGAACAAACAGCTTATAATATTTGGAAATAAACGGCTATTTCCATTCCCACGTCTTGTCAACGAAATTTCCTGCGATGTCAACCTCTGCTTCGAACACCCCCACTACATTATTTAGTGATTCCAATTTACCTTCGGAAGTCTGAAAAAATACTGCTCCTCGCCATTTTAGTACACCAGATGAATTAAACCGACCTATTCCCTCGCCAGTATATGATGTAATTTCCCCGTCCAATGTTCTAATTATACCATTACCGATTCCATGCAACATTCTATTCGATGAGGGGCTTGCTATATAGGTAAGTAATTCAGTAACTTGTACTCCTCTAAGGCTTCCACTTGCCGATATACTTGTTTCTATTGTAGGACCTTCAATATCCGTAACCCTTTGACCTGATACGTTACCTTTCATTTCCCCAATTATTTCGCCTAGCATATTGATTTGATATAAATGACCTTACTTAAATCTACTAGTAATCCTACAGATTTATTGAAATACAATGATATTACAACTTCATATCATCTGATATTACGCCTGATAATCCACAATCATACAAATTCTATATCAAATTCTGCGTCTCTGATAAGAGATGTAGAGATCGATGTAAGTAATCAGATTTAGTATTTGATTTTGGTAAAGATTTGGGATAACCACCCTTTATGAAGCGTTGATTTCTATTCTGTTAAATTTCTCTATCTTGGCTTTATGGTAAATCTTCTTGAACACTTATTGGTCCGATGATCTTTGCAAGTGCGATTATACATTCGGCGTTATTATTTCCGTCTCCTTTCTCGTCGCAATCGTTTTTGTTCATATTTTCAAAGTCCAATGATATCTTGTTCTTTTCGCCTGGTGCTGTAAATTCATCAGTACTCAAGGAATCTGCTATTATACAATCGGCGTTGTTATTTCCACTGTCCGATTCATCACATGTGTTTTTATTCTCTTCATCTGTCTCTATGCTAATCTTATTTTTGAATGGATCATCTGCGGCAAGAGCTGTAGTTGCAGGCGCAATGAAAACTGTGGCAAGTAATAGCGCAATAGATGGAAGTAGTATTGTCATTGTACCTAAATTCATCGAAAAACTTAGAACAAATCTTCATTTATATAAACTTGGATGGATCTTTTTGTAAGATTATTGTGTAGACAGATTCCGTACGATGTATCGCTAAATTAAACCGAATCTAGAAACGGACGAATAGTAGGAAAAATGATCTAATACTGGAGCACCATACTTCAGAAATTCAAGTAAAAGATACTCGTTACCGGTATCATCAGTGTTGTGGTTTTCATTGGCTTTAAAATAGTTTATTTTGAAAATACTCAGAATTTTCAGAGCAGTGCACGATTTCTTGATCAGCAAGATTGTTACCTATTTTTCCTGCCAGATCTATACAATTTTGGGTTTGTTTATCTGCCCCTTTATAGGCAGCTGAATCTTGAAAAGTGTTTAAGGATATCTCTTCGGCATCTATAACATTATTTTTTATGTCATTGACTAGTTCTTTGAGATTATTATATTCCGCAGGATGGGTTTGATTATAAGTCGATCTAATGTCATCTGAAATTGACGTATCGTTGGCTTTTTCCTGGAATAATCTTGATACGAATTGTTTTGCATCAGCTTCCGTGAATTTACCAGTCCTTACCAGCTCGTTAATCAATTTAGTTTTTTGATCATCATCGAAATTTGACTTTCCTTCGGAGGTTGTGAGCTCGATTGATTTACTTGCAGAAGAACCATATACCTTTTTCACAGCATCTTTTAAGATATTAAAATATTTGGTAGGAACTAATTTGCCATTCTTGTCGGAAACCAAGTTAAAATTATCCGTAACCACTGGCTGGTAATCCCATCTCCAAAAAGCCGTGCCCCATACTTTTTCTTTCTTCAACGCTCCAAGTATTTTTTTCGCATCACTTTTTGTAAGCTCACTCAAATCGGGATTGAGTTTGGATACACTGCCATCTTTTGTCCTTACAACATTATTCCATTCTCCAATGTATAATGGAATTCCAGTCAAATCCCTAGTTTTCAAAAACATGTTAAGTCTCTTCTTCTGGTACCCATCTCCGTCAGGAATTCCGTAGACGCTTATTTTGAAAGCAATGTTATCGTGAGACGAGGGCGCCATCTTTGCCAGGTTTTTTGGTGAGATTTTAATCTCGCTATTCAAGTCTATTGGAACATTCATACTATAGACTATCGTTTTATTAGTAATATTTCTCAATTCTGAAGTAATAAAGCCATTAAATTTACCTATTTTAGACCATTGATGTTGGTCGTCAACATGTGGTTCGCTTAGGATTTCGTAACCTAGAGTACTTGAATGATTATCGACTACCAATACTATTTTCTTTAGAAATTCTGCCATAAGTGTCCAGCCATCATTTCCCTGCTTATCTTTGACAGATCTATTCCACCAGTCCT
>DAIRDV010000142.1:0-3449 GCA_036795955.1 Nitrososphaeraceae archaeon
CATGGAGATAAAGGGAGATGTGTTTCTATCCAGATTTTGAGATTTGGTGCTATCTGCTTCTTTAACTGTTGTCATAAGTTATGATCCCTCCATCCATTTGATAGCTATCAACCAATAATAAGATACTGCAATGGTTATACATACCAAGCGCTTTATAAAATCAAACCATATAAACCCTATACGGTTTTTCTCATATTCAGGACCCATAGATGTTGAAATTATTAAATAACAGTTGGAAAGGGTGTACAATTTATTCAAATTCGCGGCAATTTCTTCCAATACATCAATTATATATTACCACTGATTATGGCAAATAATCTCGTTACATTGAATATTCATAACTCAGCAATATTTGAAAGCTTTTCAATGAAAAGATAAAATTTCTAACATACCTGATTTTGAAAAATAATTTTCATAGTTAATTCTGTTCGCACGAAAGAATTTGTTTTGCACAAACATACCCGCATATCATATCCGATCAAGGCCATAATAGCGCACTAAGAAATAGTATGATAGGCAAAGTATTCGGAACGATTTCATAAGCCAGATATGCCTTAGCCTTAACAAGTAATAGAAAGATATGTCGTTACTAACATTACTTTTTTCTAACCAGATGTTTGAAATTAAAGGCATGGACTTATCAGTTCGTTCAATGACCCTCAGTGGGTTGAATGATCTAGCGCTATTCAAACTTTTTGTTTTTTGAGGGGACAATGTCTCATGTAGATTTTCTAATTTGAATGTTGCAATCACACTAATTGAGAAGCCCATGTAACTGACTAAAATTTGTGACAAGTAGAAACATCCCAAACGACTTAATTTTGGAATTTATCAGTTTGTATAACCATGGTGAATCCTATCTATTAGCGCCTCGTTACGGGCACAATAGAATCCTATTTACGAAATCTCAATCCAAAGAAAGACTAATTAGGATCAAAGCATGTCTTTAGTAAGGATATCTTTTTTTGAGAATCCCCAATAGAGATGATGATGGCTATGCTAAAGTACTAAATGCTCTCTTTGTTGACATCGAAGATGCTTATTTGCGCAGCATGAAACCAATTCTAAATACAACAGAGATAAATGTGATGCTTCAGGATGGCTCTGTGACAAAGTCTTCCACTTTTGACCCACAATCCATAGTTCAGTTTTATCGTTCTTTTCTTAAAGATCTACATAAATGGGAGGTAGAGGACATTCAAGAAACAACTGGCGAGCTAAATCGCATTTTTTGTCAGACTGTAGCCAAACTCGATAATTATACTATCAAAGGTTTTTTTGGGATACAATTCAATATTTTGCCCTATTATAAACCCGATAAACAAGTTATTAAGATACAAAAAGAACTCATCGATCTTTCGACAGAGAATTCCACATTATTAGAATCAGTAGCAAATATTGGTAACAAAACGATAAAACAAGAATTAAAGAATATGTCACTTGATGATCTAGAATTCGAAGATTTATTTGAAAGGTTAATGCAAAATCAAGAATTGGTTGGGAATCTGGAAGAAAAAATCAAGAACATCGAAAGAAAATATCCACAGTTGGAAGGAGCTGAAAAAAAACGAAATTCATTGATTTATGAATTGAATAACTTGATCATTAAAGTTTACCAGGTCACTCCAAACTTGATTGATTATAATAGGCTTATCCAGGGTGAAGAAGGGATTATAGTATATTTTGATATTGAACCCAAGACTGACCCTAAAGGAAAAAAATCAAGCAAATTGGTAGATTTTAAAAGGATTAAAGCTCCAGTGAAGAATGAAATTTCTGACCTTTTCAATGAAATCAGCGCTTCTTTGAATAAAATGCGTTTGTAACAATAAAAAATTGCTTATGGAATAAAAACAAAATTCATAATATTGGACAAATAAGGTTATTTGGTTGAACGATCGTAGTAAGATGTACGTTAAAAATAAGATTCCGTCAGTAGAGGATATTTTCAGAGCTCAAAAATTAATGGACAAGGCGGCAGTGAGAAAGACGCCCTTATCAAGATCAAATACATTCTCAACAATCACAGGAACAAATATCTTCTTAAAATTTGAATCATTTCAGAGAACGGGCTCCTTCAAAGTTAGGGGGGCTTACGCAAAAATCAATTCCCTGACAAACGAGCAGTACAAATCCGGAATTATTGCAGCCTCAGCGGGTAATCATGCCCAAGGTGTTGCCTATGCTGCCCAGAGAAGAAATATTAATTGTAATATTGTAATGCCAAAAAATGCTTCTCCTGCAAAGGTTGCTGCTACTCGCTCTTATGGCGCTAATGTGATACTTTCGGGGGACACATATGACGAATCATGGAAAACAGCCGATTCTTTGTCAAAGCAGTATGGATATTCAATTATCCATGCGTTCGATGATCCAATAGTCATTTCAGGTCAAGGTACAATTGGTCTGGAACTTATGGAAGATTTGATGGATATCGACAAAATCTACTTACCGGTTGGTGGTGGGGGTCTTGCCTCAGGCGTATCTTTAGCCATAAAGGCTAAAAGACCCAATGTCAAGATTATTGGAGTCGAGTCGAAACAGTTTCCAGCGATGAAAAAGTCAATTGAGCATGGGAGTCTATGCGATATAAAAGGAGGATTTTCTATCGCCGATGGTATTTCTGTCAAATCTCCTGGAGAGCTTACTTTTGAAATATGTTCAAAATATTTGGACGACATCGTTACTATAGATGATGTTGCTATTGTAGAGACTATGTTTATGCTTATGGAAAGAGAAAAAGTTGTTGTTGAACCCGCTGGCGCAGCTAGTCTGGCATATGTCGTTTCAAATAGTAAAGATAAAAATAATCAAAACGTTATATCTGTTCTTTCTGGCGGTAATATTGACATGTATCTCTTGGGACAAATAGTATCAAAGGGATTAATGCAAATGGGGAGATTAGTTAAAATCTTTATTCAATTACCCGACAAACCAGGAGCTCTAAAAAATATAGTGGATAAAATAGCCGAACTCAGTGTAAATATAGTTCAAGTTGAACATGATCGACTAAGCTCCAATGTTGCGGCAGGTTCTGCTGGCGTATATCTAAGCTTAGAGTTAGAAAATGAAAAACATTCAAGGAAACTTTTAGATTTTCTAAAGAAGGAAAAAATGGTTTTTAAGATTGTTCCTTAACTGCAGTAGCAATATTCTCTGAATCCGGCTTTGTCTGCCGTAGAACCACCAATCTTGACCAGAACAAATTCATTTTTGGCCCTGGCATAAGAATCATTCAAATTTCGCTGATTTTCGCGCAAAATTTGATACTCATCCATAGATAATTTCTTGCGATCACCAATTTCATTTTCGAGATTCATATCCTTCACTATTTCCTTATATCCTGCTTGTACAACTCCACTAAATACCATGGCACTACTGCCACTCCCATAAGACGCAAATCCTATTCTATAACCTTCTATATCGTGATTTTTCTTGTACTCGTATTC
>DAIRDV010000143.1:0-3433 GCA_036795955.1 Nitrososphaeraceae archaeon
AATATTTAGTTAATACAAAACCTCAATCTAAAATAAGTCTCACTGCATCGTAATTATGTTGAGTCAAACTTGCAAAAGTGACAGCACTTTTGTGGGAATTTCATTTAGTTGGCTGACCACTAAAGTTCTTTCATATTCAAGATATTTCAGGTTCAATCCAATATTGATGGCGTTATTTACATTCCTTCCCACGCCTACAGCGACCATGTGAATTCCATTCATTTTGTAAGTCTTGATAATAGATCGAACTGCGTTATAATCCGATGGTTCACCATCAGTCAGGGTTATCATTATATCAGGTCTATATGTTTTCATTAATGGTAATAATAAATTATATATTTCGGCAAGCGGTGTCCCCCCACTTGCTTTAATTTGAACCAAATTACGTGCATGAATTGAGGTCCATTTCACATCTGGATGTTTTATTACCCAACATGAGACTTTTTTGTTTCTAGTACTGAAAGCGTAAGCAGAGAATTTTACATCTAGGAATTTCAATGCTTCACAAAGAGCAACTGTAGCCTTTTTGTATTCTAATTCATATTCGTCAATGCTACTGGAATGATCCAATAAAAGTGCAATTTTTGTATTTATGGTGTTTTTAAAGTCTATTAGAAATGGCTTTGGTTGGGATTCAATTATGGAATCTACGTCAATCTCATCTCCCGTAATATCATGTGTTTCTCTCCATTCTCTCTTCCATGATCTGATTACTGATTTTAATTTTGTAATCAAATCGTTATCATAAATTACGCTTTCGTCTAAATGTACATTATCCGGAACCTCCAATCCAAATTGTTCCATTGTTGAGTAACCTTTTATGTTTGTTTTTCTACTTTCCTTTACTAGGCTTTCGTATTCTCTCAAAATTTGAACACCGGCAATGACGTCATTGGTAGACTTTTGTTTTTCCTTGTTACGAATTTTAATTACTCGTTCTATTTCTTTCATCAAATTTGTTTCCGTCAACGACAGTCCGATTTTACTCCTTAGAGTAACAATTGGAATAGTAAAAAGAGAATCAATTTGAAGTATCTTAATAATTTTGGGAATTTGTCGTTCTATCCATTCAGTTTTATGGCTTTTTTCTATCGATTCACTTATCAGATCTTTAGCTACATTAACTGCGTCATGAACACGATCTAATTCTGAACCAAACAGCTCGCCTTTTACATATCCAGTAATCAGATATTGAGAAAATGCTTCTATCACCTTGTGTTTTCCATAAAGTGAATTGAGCAGCGGTCGTGACAACCATGAAATTCCTTCATTAAAAATAACCTCATTCTCCATCCCTTTCCATTCTCTTAATCCTAAAATCTCAATTCGCTTCAGCTCTATCGAGTTTAAGATATAACCAAATGCGTGGTCATCGCTCAGAACTTTTGTTGAATATGCTATTCGCATAGATTCATACCATAATGCAATTCGCCATTGTCGATATTTTTGGAATTCAGTTCCATTGTAGTATCTGAGTGATGGCATAGAAATACTATTTTTTGCCAAGTTTGTATTAGGGGGCTTATCCTCTACGAGTAAAATAGTTGCTTTGTTATTGCCTGACCATCTTCTTGAAAGAAACGTTCCTAAATTTATCAATACATCATTTCGTAGTGAAAAGTTCTGGACATAAGAAAATGACATGTTGTTAGGCAAATATGGAAGTAATCATGTCCATTACTTTTCTATATTCCACTTCCCCCCACTGATCATAAACATTTGCATATACTACTTCAGCAGCATTTTTGGGTGAAACGTTATTTGTTAGCAGTTTCGCAAAAGCTATGGATTCCCTTATACTCGGACTGTAGTACAGCTCCTCCAAGGAGGCCGCTTCTCTTAGGCTATTAGCCAATTTAAGGGCGTTATCAATGTCACTTTCAATTGAAGTGTCAAAATGTACATGTTGTTTGATAATCTGTTTCTCAATTTCTTTTGGAGGGTACTCTAGCCTTAATCTTACAGGAAATCTGCTCAACAATTGTGGTGGGAGTTCTTTTGTTCCTTCATGTGACAAGGGATTGATGGTGGCAAACACAAACCAGTTATCTGATGCATTGATTACTTGGCCTTCTGCTTCTTTGAGCACTATCTGTCTTCTGTCATCTAATGCCTCGTCCAGACGCAATAGTACATCGGCTTCCGCCGCGTTAAGTTCATCCAAATATAGAATTCCTCCCTCTCTCATTGACTTAATCAAGATGCCTTCGACAAACGTAACTTCGCCTTGGTTCATGGTTTTGGTTCCAACTAGATGAGATTCGCGAGTCCTTAAACTAAAATTAATTGAATAAAGAGTTTTCTCAATATCAGCTGCAAATTTTCTTACCAAACTAGTCTTGCCGGTTCCCTTCGGTCCTATAATAAGTACAAAGAGTGATGATTCATACGCTTTTTTAATCACATCAAATGAATTATTCCAATCAAAATAATTAGAGTCAGAAGCATCTATCATTTAGTAGTTATTTTTGGAATATGTAAATAAAAACTAATTGTTCTCTTTCATCTAGATCTCAATATGGATTTTTTAGCATTCAGGTAATCCGTAATCAAAATCCGGTCTATTTCAGCTGGATTAATGTAATATGACCTACCTTTCACGTATTTTTCCAACTCATTCACATAACTCAATAGCGAATCCTCTTCACTGACCATAATCGTGTCAATGTCAATGCCAGATTTATGACATTTTCGAGCTTCCATTATAGTTTTTTCGCCGATATACTGGTCCACTTGTCTGTACCTATAACAAAGGTAAACTAATTTCCCCGATTTAGTATCAAGTGACAATTCCTGTTCTTTTCGAAATGTATCTACTGCTTCTTTCTCAGCAGTATAAAATTGGGAGTACGGCCTTTCAGATTGTATTTTGCTTCGTTCTTGATCAGAATCGATAAAACAGGCGCTGGGATGACCATCTGTTATGAGCACTATTTTTTTATTTACTGTAGATTCATTTTGAAGAATTCTCTTTGCTAATCTGAACGCAGCCTGATAATTGGTATAATGCATGAAACCCATCCCAGACTCAAATGTTTTAAGATAGGGTATGTCGTATGGCGATACCCTTGACGCTAAAGCTCCAAATCCAACTATGTGGATTGAATCCGAGGGAAAAAACTTTTGGTTCAACAAGAATAAGCTCCACAATGCCCTTTTTGCAGCCTCTATCCTGCTCATATCACCGAACATTGTTGAATATCTCATTGTCGAGCTTAGATCTATACAATATACAACTGCAACGTTTACATCCCTCTTTGTCTCATAAATTTCCAGATCATCTGGTCGTAGGTCAATAGGTAATTGGATTGAAGAACTTGATCCATATCTTCTCTCAATTGCGTTCAATAACGATCTAGGAACATTTATCAACCTTAAATCGTCTGATGGTTCATATTTTTTTGTAGAATCTAGATTTATCGAACCACTTCCA
>DAIRDV010000144.1:0-3433 GCA_036795955.1 Nitrososphaeraceae archaeon
AGTGCCACATTTCATTTACACCAATTGTAAACATGGTTGCAAGATAGCCTATGATGGTTATCTTTAGACCGGTGTTCATTGAGTTTCCAGGACCCCTTAGTACGGGTACCCTTCTGTCATACATTGCTACAAAACCCCATCCTAATGGAAGGGCTATGAAGTGGCTGTATAACCACCAATGAGCTGGTGTAAATGCACTGTCTCTAATTGCGGTTTGATGAAGAGATCCATCAACAAAGTTGTCTACTTCAACGGATGCTGCGATTGAACCCAGCATAATGACCATAATGTAGATTTTCTTTAATCTTTGGATTTCTACTTCTTTTGGAATTAGAGCCGGCATCTGTGCCATTTTAGTTCAGACGTTATTCGTAGATCCTTTATAATAACTTGAAGATATAGAAACTACAATGTATGATATAAAATATGTATCACAAGTCACCATAATTACTAATTATTTATGAGAAATCTCAGTATAGATAAGAAATTTAAATTAATTAAAAGATAGGCGTTATTGATAATCACAAATGATAATCTTTATTAGGACAAAGTCACTGCTTAAGTATTCGTATCATTTTTTTCCTAATTATGATCTGGTGCCACTCTACATAATATATAAATTATTTGAACTGCACAAAAAATGATGAATTTGGAGGGCGGATTTAGAGTGAAAGTAATGCTACTTTTTATGATTACCTTATTTTCTGCCGCTACAGTTGCTCATACCTCTCACGTGGCACATGGATTAGGTGGACTGGGAACATCAGGAAATGGTGATGGCACAATCAATTGTCCTGATGGCAAGTCAGAAAAGGGTGAACTTTCATTTAGTGCGTTTTTGAGCGATTTGCCTCTCTTTGGAAGTTGGGAAGTAGTTTTAGATGGCTCTTCCGACGACAAGACAAGCAATGGCGGTTTCCTTGATTCTGGAAAAATAGACAAGAAAAACTACGATTTAGAGGGTAAAGAGACGACAAGTAATATTTGTGGATTGGATAAAAAGGCCAATATTTCAATTCATGGCGATTGCGGTAATAATGGAAAAATCCAAGTTCGAGCCGACACAGGTTGGAAAGGAACTTTTGAAGGCAATATCGATTGTGGTTAAATCATTCAAACAATCTGAAGCTGAACTGTTTTACTTGCAATGAGTGAATAATGTAATCAGATCTTGGGGAAGCTAGATTTGGTAAGACTATTCTAAAGTAATTATAAACATGAAAATAAATTTCTGCAGTTTCGTTTCGTCGAACTATGGGTTATCATTGTCTTATGATTCTTTTTAACATACTTTTTATTTATGATTTATTTCAAACTTAGTGTTTGCGTAAGGGTAAGATCATTGTAATAGAAGGAATTGACAAGGCAGGAAAAACAACACAGGCAACTTTATTATCAAATAAATTCAAAAACAAATCCGTCAAAATTGATTTCCCCGATTATACTACTCCTATTGGTAAAGAAATAAAGCAATTCCTTGATGGAAAAAGAGTATACTCAGATGCGGTTAAAATGATGCTTTTATCTGCAAACAGATGGGAGAAAAAGACCGAAATAGACAAAATAATCAGTAAAGGAACCACAATTATCATGAACAGATACTATCAATCCAATCTGGTTTATGGCGTCTCAAAAGGATTGAAACTAGACTGGTTACTATCATTGGATGAAGGACTACCAAAAGCAGATCTCGTAATCGTTATAGATATCAAATCTGATACGATGGTGAGCAGATCTAAAAATCGTGTTATTGATACCTTTGAAAAAGACCGTGAGTTAATTCGCAAAGTAAAAAGGACATACCGCGTTCTTGCAAAAAAATTCAAGTGGTATGTTATTGACGGCGAAAAATCAATAGATGATGTTCATAGTCAGGTACTTAGAATAGTAAGAAAGACTGTGAAAATTTAATTCAATGTAGTGTTCAATTCTATTTACACGACATGAAATTCGTTGGAGAAATAACCGATCCTATACACAAGTTTATCAGGTTTACAGAGCTTGAAAAAAGGATTATTGATTCAAATGTTTTTCAGCGATTAAGAAGAATAAAGCAATTAGCTGGAGCTCATCTGGTATATCCTGGAGCCCAACACTCGAGGTTTGAACACTCTTTGGGAACAATGCATGTAGCAGGCTTGGCAGGAGAACATCTGTTTTCAATAGGGGTAATAGATAAAGAGTCAATTCAGGAGCTACGTGTAGCATCACTACTACACGATATCGGCCATGGACCTTTTTCACATCTCTTTGAAGAAGCACTAAAGGTTTCAGGCAGTGGTAATCATGAGACGTTAGGGGCCAAAATAATATGCCAGACTGAATTAGGCGATATCCTTTCTGATTATGGTTTTTCTCCAAAAGCGATAAGTGAGATTTCTTTTGGTAATTCAAAAATAAAATTCAAAAATGAAATAATTTCAGGAAGTCTTTCGTCGGATCTGATGGATTATCTACCCCGAGATGGATTCTTTACGGGAGTGGAGTATGGAAAGGTCGATTATAACAGGATTATTAATTCATTCAGGGTAACTGATAGCAAAAGCCTAGCGCTGGACATCTCGTCGTTTTACTCCTTTGAATCAATGATGATTTCGCGTTTTGAGATGTTCAGGGCAGTTTATTTCCACAAGACGGTTCGATCTGCTGAGGTAATGCTACTGCACTCTATCTTGCTTTCAGCCGATACACTGAATCTAAAAGCATTAACGTTGACTGATTATCTGAGGCTGACAGATGAAAGTATAATTTGCAGCATCTCATCATCACAAAATAACAAAGCTGCTCGAGAAATGATTTCCAACTATTTGGATAGGAGATTACTAAAATGTGTTTATGAGAGATTTATTCGAAAACGAGACAATTATACAAAGCTAAATAGAGACAAAATTGAAGAGCTAAGATTGGAAATTGCACGATTGGCTAATATCGATGAGAGAAAAATCTTTCTTGATACATATGGAATTTCACTAGTGCCACTTGCACCAAACAAACAAGAAATGAAATCAATTCTTCTTGTTAGCGAGGACGAATTCTTTAAACAACCAGTTTCTAATCTACCTTTGGTAAATTCAATAACAGGTTATCTTGATATGATTAGGGTATATACCAACCATAAGGATCGAAAAAAAATTACAAAAATATCAATGGATGTTTTAGATAAGGAGTTACCTGAAAAGCAATGAAGAGCCCCCAGACACCAAAGCAAAAGAAAATTCTAGTTATAAAATTAAGTGGAAGTGTTTTTAATTTCAAGACTACAACTCAATCGCTAAAGCAATACGCTCGACTATTACTTGATATGCAAACCAGGGTTCAACCGATTGTAGTTTCTGGAGGCGGAATAATAGCGAGGCATTATGTTAACTTGGCAAGATCCTTGGGTTCTGATGAGAGCAGTCTTGACATAATGGGTATTGAAATATCGAGGCTA
>DAIRDV010000145.1:0-3346 GCA_036795955.1 Nitrososphaeraceae archaeon
ACAATCAGGCTATTGTCAATTTTCTTTTCAACTCTCTTATGAATATGACCTCCTCCGTAATAGTCAAATCCCTTTGGGATAAGAGAAATCGACACAGAATCCCGGAATTGAATGTCTTGGGGAAGGACTTCTTGAATACCTCTATGCAATAGAAAAACTTTGAATCCCTCTTCTGATTCTAGTTTTTTTTTGTCCAGTTTCTCATAGATTTCTTTGTCTAAACCAACTTTTCTCCCCGAAATACCCGTAATTTTGGCTCCTGTCTTCTTATCAATTAGGAGTTTCAATTCTATTGAGTCATTGTTCTTTTGAAATTCTGTTGGTTTAATAAAGAGGTCAGCAGAGTGCAAAATATCGATCATCGAAACATTTGCGGTGTTAAAATCATGTGAACCATAAATCATGTATACTGGAATACCTGAATTTCTTACTTGCTTCAAGATTTCAACGGCTTTCTTAACAGGTGAAAGCTGTGGAATATTTACGTCAAAAAAGTCTCCGGTAATTAGAATAAAATCAACTTGTTCTTTTATGGAGATTGATATTGATTTTTCAAATGCTTGCAAATTTAATTCTCTTAACTTGGGATTTCTCCAAGAGCCAAGATGACAATCAGTAATATGGGCAAACCTGTACAAATTGTATTTATTCGAGTCTAACTATATTTTAACATAGGTTGTCTGTACATGTTTACATTTGCCGATGGCCCATGATTTTGCTATTTGTATTTAAGAGCACACTGCTAGCCCCTGACTCACTCAGTTAGATTTTGTGAGCGCAAATGCTTCATGCAATGACCTGACGGCCTTTTCACAATCTTTGTTATTCACAACGAATGCCAAGTTCAGCTCAGAAGATCCTTGAGCAATCATTATTACATTTATTTTATCTTTTGAAACGGCCGTAAAAACTTTAGCTGCAATTCCCTTGATTCCCCTCATCCCGGAACCAACTACCGCAATTACGGCAACATCTTCGTTAACTCGTACATTCTTTATGACTTTGTCAAGTAGCGTAAGGTCTAAAGTAGTAATGGCAGTATCCAGATCGTCTTTTTTTACAACCATAGAGATGCTCGATTCTGAAGGACTTTGTGAGATCATCATAATGTTCACGCTTTTTTTTGCCAAAGCATCAAAAATTCGAGCTGCAGTACCAGGCGCCCCAACCATACCCCCGCCACTTACATCAATTAGCGCGGTATTGCGAATTGCAATTATTGATTTTACTATTTTTTGTGAAGTCTTACTCGGATTTTTTGATATTATTGTTCCTTCGTTCGACAAGTTAAACGCATTTCTTATACGAATTGGTATGTTTGTATCCATAACCGGCTCAAGTGCCCTTGGATGCATGTATTTAGCACCAAATAAGGATAATTCTATTGCCTCCGCAAATGATACTTCTCTGAGAACCTTTGCTTCTTTAACAATATCAGGATCGGCTGTCATAAGGCCATTTACATCTGTCCATAACCAGACTTCGTCCGCGTCAATACATACGGCTATAATTGTAGCTGTGTAATCTGAACCACTTCTTCCCAATGTGGTAATATTCCCATTTTGGTCTGCTCCAATAAAACCAGTAATAACTGGAATCTTATTTTCTCTCAACAGTGGATCTACATGATATTTTACACGAATTTTAGTAGTGTCAATCAGGGGTCTGGCCTCGCCAAATTTTGAATCCGTTAATATTCCAACTTCCTGTCCTGTCAAGTAAACGGATACAAGACCCTTGTCTAAGAGAGAATATGAAATTATCGGTGTTAATAGGCGTTCACCAAATGACAGTAAATGATCCATTGCTTTCTCAGTTACCTCTTTCAAGAGTACTACACCATTCAAAATATTCTCCATTTCTTTCAGGAGAACTTCCACTACTTCTACTGCCTTGAGCCTATAGGTTTCGTTTTTGATCGATTCCTGAATGATATCTATGTGCATAGATCGGGTATTATTGACAAAATCCGTAATCTTTTTTTTATCGCATTTTAACACATATCCTGAAACTTTCAATATCTCATCTGTCATCCCCGCCATCGCAGAAAAGACTCCAACTATTTCGTTACCTTTATCATGATATGATTTTATCAGTTTAGTAATATGATTAATTTTTTTTCCAGAATCTACCGCCGTGCCGCCAAACTTCATTACCAGACGCATTATTACAAGCTTATGATATTTATACAGATTAATACGTTTATTGTTACCTTTTTGAGAGCCTTATGAATAATTAAGAGAGATTTTTATTTGGTTGCCTTGAATACTTTTGCATGACTAATTTTTCATTTGAAGAAAGACTCTTGTTGGTACAGCATTGTATTTTTAAATACGATTCAGAAGAGATGATAAAAACTAAACTTCATGAATATTTTTCTCCGAAAGAAATAGAATCTGCCATAGACACACTAATTGCTACACAAAGGATTCGCAGAATTGGACAAGACGTCCTTCAAAATAATGAAAGTCACACTGGCACAGTACCTGAAATATCAGAAAACTTAAAGTCCATAATTGACAACCTGTAGAAAAAGTACATTATATTTAATGAAACCTAAAATCATGTGAAAATAAAAATATGGCTTGCCGCAAAATTATGCGACAAGAATTTACTTATTTCCCATAATTCCGCCAAATATGTTTCTTAAGGCATCAAGAACTGGATTACCGGTTTGATTGCTAGCTTTTTGTGTTGCATTAGCTGTGGCGTTGGCAGCATTATTAACAACGTTTTCTGCTTGATTTATTGTTGATTGCGTTGCGTTATCAGTGGCGTTCTCTGCATTATTAACAACGTTTTCTGCCTGATTCATTGTTGTATTTGTAGCGTTAGCCGTGGCGTTCTCTGCATTATTAACAACGTTTTCTGCCTGATTCATTGTTGTATCCGTAGCGTTCGTGAGGTTTGTCGATGCATTTGAAGCGGCTGTGATCAACTCGTTAGCCTCCTCATTTACTGGCTCGGTCAGGTTGCTTGAAGTGTTTGAAACTGCATTTGTTACATTATTGCTTGCGTTAGATAGAATATTCATTGTTTTGTTCATTGCCAATTGTGTGGCATTAGATGCTGCGTCTGAAGCCAAGCTTAGTACATTGTTGGCTTTCGTCATCAATTCTCCCGTAGCATTCGCGGTGGTATTTGCAGCAGAACTGAGAATATTCTTTGCAGCGTCCATTGCTGTTCCCGATGCATTTTCTGTTGCATTGGTTATAGCGTTCACTGCTTCTCCAGTTGCATTCGCTGTTGTGTTTGCAGCTGAGCTGAGCATATTCTTAGCGCTGTCCATAGCTGTTCCAGTTACATTTTCCGTAGCATTTGAAAGTCCACTCATAGCCTCGCCTGT
>DAIRDV010000146.1:0-459 GCA_036795955.1 Nitrososphaeraceae archaeon
CTTAATGGAGAATTAATCGTAATACACATTATATCGTCTGACATTAGATACAATTATCTCGAAGACACAATAACTCCTAGGTTGCCCCGGGCTCTAAAGGATGTCATGATGGTTGCTATGCAAAAAGGAGAGACGCATGTAGGAAAGGTAAAGAAGATGGCCAAGTTAAAGGGCGTAAAAGTTACCACAGAAGTGGTCTTGGGTATCTCATCAGTCGTAAAAGAAATTGTTGAATATGCAGAAAAGAATAAGATAGACATGATTGTCGTAGGGAGTAGAGGCCTGTCTGGAATTAAGAAAATGCTCCTGGGAAGCGTGGCAAATGGTGTAGTAACGTACGCCCATTGTCGTGTGTTAGTAGCCAAATGAATCATTGTTGTTACTAATTCTAAATATAAGTAGAACAATGAAAGTTAATAATGAAAAATTAAATGAATGGAAATTATTAATAGAGGAAAG
>DAIRDV010000146.1:469-3338 GCA_036795955.1 Nitrososphaeraceae archaeon
TGAAAACTTAACTCAAAAAATGTATTTTGTTACTAAACAATCTCGCTAGGCAGATTAGGATTTTGAATAGTTTTATTTTGTAAAAAATTATTCATGGATGTCATATTTGTAGAGTTTGAATTAGTAGTTTTGCAAGGATTATCATCTATACAAATAGTGGTGGTGCAATTTTCATTTTCACAGTTTGAACTTATATTTGCTTGAAATTGGGCGAAAGAGTAATTGGAAAAAGTAAAAAATAACAAAACGAGACTGACGGAAACAATGCTCAAACATGTCCTTGACTCAAAACTATTGAATTTATTTATCATGACATATACTAACGTAATAATCACATTTGACTTTTTTGATCAAATAACATGATTTTCTTGGAAGTGAGATTAGAAACAAAATTCATCTTTGCGATTTTTGGATTGATCTTGGCTTTGATTTTATCAAAAGCGATACGAATATAGTACTTTCATCTCGCAACCAAGTTATGAATGTGGCCTGTATGTGACGTATGTCTATGTTCGCACTCTGTTCCTTCAGGTGGATTTAACTCATCGGCAGATACGCAGGCAAAGATCAAGTCCCCCTTCTGAATGGCTCCTATTTCAGGGGTTTTATCAAACACTAGTGGAATTATTAATGTATTGTCTTTAGATTCTTTCAACATCTTATGTGCGTCTATTGTCTTTGATGCAAATTCGCCTTTGATCATGGCAACTACTTTGATATCCTTTACATCCTTTCTATCGGAAAGCGGTACCCAAACTCTAATAGTTGGACTTTTTATTTCACCACCACTAACTGTTTGAAACGATCCAGTAGATAGAGTCTTCTCACCTCCAGAACCCACGTTAATTGTGTTCTTTCCACCCGGATGTTCAATATTACCCTCTGCACAAGAATAAGATTTCATTTGAGATGTTACTGCATCAAGAGAATATGCGCAAACTAAATACTCATCTCTACTACCTACGGTAACAATATCATTCTTCTCGTTGAATTCAAATGAAACAGTAGCAGTATTTGAATCTAGATCGTTACCTGTTAGATATTTTGTTTCGGTTTCACCGTTGGCTGAGGCAACAATCTTAAGCTTGTCTGGTTGATTTAATTTTTTTAGATTAATTTTTGCCTCTACAGAAAAGTTTCCTGCTGCAAATACATGATTTGAATTTATGGAGGTCGCAGAGTAAATCATACAAATTACAGGTATGAAAAGTAACAGACCGGATACTTTAGTTTTAGTGCTATTATTGCTCATAGGTCCTCTTTCATAAAATTCAAGTATATAATTCAGTTGGTATCTCCATTCAGAACAATGTTCCTTTAGTACTTCAAAATTTGAGAATGGAAGAAAGTAGATACCAACCTATCTATCATCCTACATCAAGATCTTAAAAAAATTCATAGCTCGGTTGTGGTCACGAGATTGATTATGTTTCGTAAACTACGGGGACTTCAATTTCGACTCTAGGCGTTTGTACTAACGATTAATATTGCTCTGTTCACGCTCTGAATTCGAAATCCAAATTTGAATTGTCGTTTAGCGATGGAGAAATATATTTTCCTCATTATTGCAGTGACTGTAATTGTCACCATCACTTTTTATATTTCTCAATCATATGGCCAAAAAATATTGCGAGAGCGACCATTTAGTTTAAGCCCAGACGATCCACATGTTTTTGATTCTGGACTTAAAGTTGAAGAGGTAGTAGATGGATTAGAGACGCCCACGACAATGGCTTTCCTTGGTCCTGACGATTTTCTAGTTTTGGAAAAAGATAAAGGGACGGTAATGCGAGTGTTAAATGGAAAAGTTTTAGACGAGCCAGTTCTGGACGTCAACGTTGCTAACTCTATTGAAAGGGGAATGTGTGGGATTGCAATTTCTAAAAATGGGTTCAAAACATATGTTTTCCTATACTTTACCGAAATAGATGGAAAAGATGGGGATGATAGGAATGGGAAGGCACCAATTGGAAATCGTCTGTACAGGTACGAATTTGTTGATAATAAGCTTGTAAATCCCAAACTTCTTATGAATTTACCAGCTTATCCAGGACCGAGACATAACGGCGGCGCGTTAGAAATCGGTCCTGACCAGAATATATACATCCCAGTAGGGGACGTTGACGGTTCATTTAAAATAGATTTTGAAGCAACACAAACTCAAAACTTTGACGGTCGGAAAGTTGCAGACGGACGAAGTGGAATATTAAGGTTAACGCAAGATGGAAAAGTGGTAGACGGAATATTGTCAAATTCTATGCCTTTACGATTGTATTATGCATATGGGATAAGGAATAGTTTTGGACTAAATTTCGATCCCATTACAGGATTCTTGTGGGACACAGAAAATGGGCCGCAAGATGGTGATGAAATAAATCTTGTTGAACCTGGATTCAATAGTGGATGGAATAAAATTTATGGATTTTCATCATCTCAAAAAGGATTTGACACGAACCAACTCATAACTTTTGGTAACAAAGGACACTACGAAGAACCCAAGTTAGTTTGGACCAAAAGTGCAGGACTGACCGCAATCATATTTTTAGATTCTGATAAATTGGGAAGCCAATATAGAAATGATATGTTCGTGGGCAGCGTCCATAATGGCCATATATATCATTTCAAGTTGAACCAGGAAAGAAATGACCTTTTGCTGCCCCGAAGCCTTGCTCAGAGATTTATTCAGAACCCCATCAACGCCGGAGCTGAGGATGTAATATTTGCCAGCGGATTTGGTGGAATCACAGATCTTACAGTGGGTCCAGATGGTTACTTATATGTGGTATCAATAGGACAGGGCAAAATATTTCGAATAATGCCAGATTAAACTGAGAAAAAAAACTGAGCTGAAAATAATAAGATTCTAATT